>NZ_LJQT01000009.1:12035-17862 GCF_001400515.1 Pseudomonas meliae
ACTGTTCAGGGCGTTTTCGTGTGCGGCCGTCGCTGGTGGTCAGGTCAGTTCCACCAGTACTGCGCCTTCGTTGACCATCTCTCCCTCATGGCAGTAAAGCGCTGTAACGACTCCGGCACTGGCTGCGCGGATGCGGTGTTCCATCTTCATGGCCTCCAGCACCACCAGTTGCGCCCCGGACTCGACCGCCTGACCCACTTCAACCAGCACGCGCACTATGCTGCCATTCATGGGGGCGGTCAGGCCGCCACGCTGGCTATCGCTGACGTCGGCCTGCGCGATGGGGTCCAGTCGGTTGATGGTGTGCAGGTCGCCTTGCCATTTGAGGTAAAGCGCATTGCCACGGCGTATCGCCAGATGCGAGCGGCGCACACCGTTGTGCTCGACAGCCAGATGTTCGTTGCTGAGTTTGAACGGTGAGTCGCTGCTGTTGCGCAGGTAGACGGTTCGGGTTTGACCATTGCAGCTCAGTCGCAGATCCGTCTCTGCAGGCAGGCCTGCGCGAAAGCCTGTCGTGACCGCCCAGGGCGAGTGCAGGTCGGCTTGATCGACGCGTGCCGTTTCGCTCTGGCTGAAGGCCTCGGCGGCGGCCTGCCAGAGTTCCTCACACAGTTCACCCGTTTGCGGCAGCAATTTATCCTGATAGCGGGGGATGAAGCCGGTGTCCAGTTCCGCGGCGGCAAACGCCGGATGGGCGATGATTCTGCGCAAAAATGCGAGGTTGGTTCTGACACCGCCCACTGCAAACTCATCCAGCATAGCGAGCAGGCGCAAACGGGCCTGCTCACGGTTTTCGCCCCAGGCAATCAGTTTGCCGAGCATGGGGTCATAGAAGGGTGAAATGTTGTCACCCTCGCTAACGCCACTGTCCACACGCTTGCCGGGGCCGGACGCGGATTCTCTGTAGAGTTCCAGCGTGCCGGTCGCAGGCAGAAAATCGTTGGCCGGGTCTTCGGCGTATAACCGGACCTCAATGGCGTGACCGATCAGTGGCACTTGTTCCTGAGTAATAGGCAGCGGTTCGCCTCTGGCCACCCGAATCTGCCATTCCACCAAATCCAGGCCCGTGATGTACTCGGTCACCGGGTGCTCGACTTGCAGGCGGGTATTCATCTCCATGAAGAAAAACTCGCCGCGCGCGTCCAGCAGGAATTCCACCGTGCCTGCACCCACGTAGCCGATTGCCTGTGCGGCCTTGTCCGCCGCTTCACCCATGGCTTTGCGCAGTTCGGGTGTCAGGCCGGGCGCAGGTGCTTCTTCGACGACCTTCTGGTGTCGGCGCTGAATGGAGCAGTCGCGCTCATTGAGGTAGAGACAGTGACCATGGCGGTCGGCAAACACCTGAATCTCGACGTGGCGCGGAGTGAGGACGTATTTCTCCACCAGCATTCGCGCGTCGCCGAACGATGAGAGCGCCTCGCGTTGCGCAGAGGCCAGCGCTTCGGCCATTTCGCCGCTGCGCTCCACCACCTTCATGCCTTTGCCGCCACCGCCTGCCGTGGCTTTCAACAGCACGGGGTAACCGATGCGTTCAGCGGCGCTGCGGAACGTCTCGATGTCCTGTGCGTCGCCGTGATAGCCAGGCACCAATGGCACGCCAGCTTGATCCATCAGCGCCTTGGCGGCAGATTTGCTGCCCATGGCGTCGATGGCCGAGGCGGGTGGGCCGAGGAAAATCAGCCCTGCCTCTTCAATGGCACGGGCAAAGTCGGCATTTTCGGACAAAAAACCGTAGCCGGGGTGAATCGCTTGTGCACCGCTTGCCCTGGCCGCATCGATAAGCTTGTCGATCGCCAGGTAGCTTTCTGCTGCCTTGCTGCCTCCAAGGTCCACACGGATATCAGCCTCACGGCTATGCCGTGTGTCACGGTCAATGGCACTGTGCACGGCGACTGTGGTGAGCCCCATGGTTTTCGCGGTCCGCATGATGCGACAGGCAATTTCACCGCGGTTGGCGATCAGCAGCGTGGTCAGCTCTGGGGTACTCATGATTGCGAGTCCTTCTGTGATTCTTGCCGGGCTGCAAGCGCTGCTGGCGTTTGATCGCCGTGTGGCTGCCAGCCGGGTGTACGTTTTTGCAGGAAGGCGCGCAGGCCTTCCTGGCCTTCGGCGCTGGTGCGGATGCGCGCGATGGCGCTTTCACAGTAGCGACGCAATGCGGGTGTGAGTTCGCCGCTACCGACTTCGCGCAGCAACTCCTTGCTGACTCGCATGGCCTGCGGGCTGTTAAGCAGCAGGTTGTCGATCCACTCCTGCGTGCGGGCTTGCAGGTCGGCAGCCGGGTAGCACTCAGCTATCAGCCCCATCTGCTGCGCTCGCTGGCCATCGAAACGCTCGGCGGTCAGGGCGTAGCGCCGCGCGGCGCGTTCGCCGATGGCCTGTACCACAAACGGACTGATAACCGCTGGAGCCAGACCTATGCGTACTTCTGACAGGCAGAACTGCGCATCTGCCGTCGCAATGGCCATGTCGCAGCAACTGATCAGGCCCAGCGCGCCACCGAACGCTGCACCTTGCACCACCGCAAGCGTCGGGATTTTCAATTTGGCGAGGCTGTACATCAGCTCTGCCAGTTCACGGGCATCATCCAGATTGGTGTTGTAGTCCAGCTCTGCGGCCTGCTGCATCCAGGCCAGATCGGCACCGGCGCTGAAATGCCTGCCACGCCCGCGCACCAGCAGAAAGCGCAGGCCGGCATCACTTTGCACCTGGTCCAGCGCGAGGATCAACTCGCGAATCATCTGCGCATTGAAGGCATTGTTCTTGTCCGGTCTATTTAGCCATAGCGTGGCGAAACCACGTGGGTCGGTGATCAACTCTATGGTCGCGAATGAGGTCGAAGTCATGGTCATTTCCCGCCTCACATCCGGAACAGGCCGAAGGTGGTAGGTTCGATGGGCGCATTGAGCGAGGCGGACAGGGCCAGCGCAAGAATGTCGCGGGTTTGTGCCGGGTCGATGACTCCGTCGTCCCACAGTCGGGCGCTGGAGTAATAAGGATGCCCTTGATGCTCGTACTGATCGAGAATCGGCTGCTTCAGTTCGGCCTGCTGCTCGGCGCTGAAGGCCTGGCCGGCACGTTCCGCCTGCTCGCACTTGACCTGCACCAGCACGCCCGCTGCCTGCTCGCCGCCCATCACGCCGATTCTCGCGTTGGGCCACATCCACAGGAAGCGCGGGTCGTAGGCGCGGCCGCACATGCCGTAATTTCCTGCGCCGAAACTGCCGCCGATGATGACCGTGAATTTCGGCACCTTCGCGCAGGCCACGGCGGTCACCAGCTTGGCACCATGCTTGGCGATGCCCCCGGCTTCATACTTCTGACCGACCATGAAACCGGTGATGTTCTGCAGAAACAGCAGGGGAATTCCCCTTTGGCAGGCCAGTTCCATAAAGTGCGCGCCTTTTTGCGCAGCTTCTGCGAACAGAATCCCATTGTTGGCTAGAATCGCGATCGGGTAGCCATGCAGGCGAGCGAAGCCGCAGACCAGCGTGGTGCCAAACAACGCCTTGAATTCATCCAGTACCGAGCCATCCACCAACCGCGCGATGACTTCGCGTACGTCAAACGGCTGCTTTGTGTCGGCCGGGATAATGCCGTACAGGTCATCGCTTGCGTACAACGGCGCAATCGGTGTGACAGTGTTCAGTTGACCCTGCTTGCGCCAGTTCAGATTGGCGATGCTGCGTCGCGCCAATGCCAGCGCGTGCTCGTCGCTGTCGGCATAGTGATCGGCCACCCCGGAGGTGCGGCAATGCACATCGGCACCGCCCAGGTCTTCAGCGCTGACTATTTCTCCGGTGGCAGCTTTTACCAGTGGCGGGCCTGCGAGGAAGATGGTGGCTTGCTGACGCACCATGATCGCTTCGTCGGCCATGGCCGGAACATAGGCCCCGCCTGCGGTACAGGAACCCATGACCACGGCAATCTGGGGAATGCCTTGTGCGCTCATGTTGGCTTGATTGAAGAAGATTCGCCCGAAGTGTTCGCGGTCCGGAAACACTTCGTCCTGGCGCGGCAGGTTGGCACCACCGGAGTCCACCAGGTAGATGCACGGCAGGCGGTTTTGCTGGGCGATGGTCTGCGCGCGCAGGTGCTTTTTGACGGTCAGCGGGTAATAGGAGCCACCTTTGACCGTCGCGTCGTTGGCGATGATCATGCATTCGACCCGGCCGATACCGGCTATTACCCCGGCGGCCGGAACCTCTTCGCCATATACCTCATGGGCGGCCAGTTGGCCGATCTCCAGAAACGGTGATCCGCTGTCCAGTAAACGGTTGATACGCTCGCGCGGCAGCAGCTTGCCGCGCGACGTATGGCGCTCCTGGGCCTTGGGCCCGCCGCCTTGGCGAACGATGCTCAGCAACATACGGAGCTCTTCGACCTGCTTGAGCAGCGCGGTGCGATTAAGGGCAAATTCCGGCGAGCGGGCGTTGATGCGAGTCTGCAGAATGGTCATGGTAGCTCCGCAATCAACGGGTTTCGTTGAACAGTTCGCGACCGATGAGCATGCGCCGGATCTCGCTGGTGCCTGCACCGATCTCGTAGAGTTTGGCGTCGCGCAGCAGTCGACCGGCCGGGAATTCGTTGATGTAGCCATTGCCGCCCAGAATCTGAATGGCATCCAGCGCCATCTGCGTGGCGCGTTCGGCGCTGTAGAGGATCACGCCTGCTGCGTCCTTGCGCGTGGTCTCGCCACGATCACAGGCCTGGGCGACGGCGTACAGGTAGGCCCGGCTGGCGTTAAGCTGGGTGTACATGTCTGCGACCTTGCCCTGAATCAGCTGGAACTCGCCGATGCTCTGGCCGAACTGCTTGCGGTCGTGAATGTAGGGCACCACCAAGTCCATGCAGGCCTGCATGATTCCGGTCGGCCCGCCAGAGAGCACGACGCGTTCATAATCGAGGCCGCTCATCAGGACTCTGACACCACCATCAAGCGTGCCCAGCAGGTTCTCTTCGGGCACCTCGACATCATCGAAAAACAGCTCGCAGGTATTGGAACCGCGCATGCCCAGCTTGTCGAACTTGCTGCCGCGCGAGAAGCCTTTCCAGTCACGCTCGACGATGAATGCGCTAATGCCATGCGCAGCCTTTTGCAGATCGGTCTTGGCGTAGATCACGTAGGTATTGGCGTCAGGCCCGTTGGTGATCCAGGTCTTGCTGCCATTTAACACATAGCGATCACCACGCTTGTCGGCGCGCAGCTTCATCGATACCACGTCCGAGCCTGCATTGGGTTCGCTCATGGCCAGCGCGCCAATGTGCTCGCCGCTGATCAGCTTGGGCAGGTATCGGGCTTTCTGCGCCGGGCTGCCATTGCGGTTGATCTGATTCACGCACAGGTTGGAATGTGCGCCGTAGGAAAGTGCCACCGATGCCGAGCCACGGCTGATTTCTTCCATCGCCACGACATGCGCCAGATAACCCAGGCCTGCGCCACCGTATTTCTCGCTGACCGTGATGCCGAGCACGCCCATCTCACCGAATTTGCGCCACATGTCGACTGGGAACAGGTTGTCCTTGTCGATCTGCGCGGCGCGCGGGGCAAGCTCTGCGGCGACGAAGGATTGCAATTGGTCGCGCAGCATGTCGATGGTTTCGCCCAGGGCGAAGTTCAGGCTGGGGTAACTCATGGGTAGCGTTCATGTTTTATTCTTGGAGATGATTCTATGCGGACTGGCTATGACCTTTACGTTAACGTAAATCTGCGGATGTGTGCTGTCAATCAGGCTTGTGCGCAGAGGGTGGGGGAGAGTCGGGAGGCAAAAGCAAACGCTGGAAAGCACGAAGGGGAGCCTGGGCTCCCCTTCCAGGTATGTCTCTA
>NZ_LJQT01000009.1:17888-32424 GCF_001400515.1 Pseudomonas meliae
CAAGAGCAAACGTATTTTTTTGAGCGCTGATCAAGCTTTCATCATGTGATCCAACCAGTTCGTGAGCTGCCTCGGGGCAGTTTTGTTATTCTCTGTCTGGCTGCAGAACGACTTGCAACGCAAGCAGTTCAGAAAAGCTGTCCACTTCAAAAAAATCTGTTAGCTACGTCTCTGTCCGTGTTGTTCTTGTTGTGTCAGAGCCGGTACGTGTTGTTTTTATTGGGTTGCTGCGTGTTTTTATTTTTGTTGTACAAAGGATATAGCAGGACCCGTGCCAGTTTTTTAAAAGCCCCGTAATACCGGGAGCTGAAGGTCTTTTTCGGGCATCGGGCCATCTGATTCAGTTGCCGAGTGTTTCTGTGTTACCCGTTTGTCTCGACTGGACGCGGGGCAGGGTAACACTGTGTGACAAGTTGTCGCACCCTGTTACCGACAGGTGACAGTCGTTACGCAGACAGCCGGGCCCTGGCCACGCGCGAGCCATTGCTGCGTTGCAGTACGCCGCAGATGCGCTGGCCTGCGGCGATGACCTGGTCCAGATCTACCCCGGTTTCAATACCCATGCCCTGCAACATGTACTGCACGTCCTCAGTGGCAACATTGCCGCTGGCACCCTTGGCGTACGGGCAGCCGCCCAGGCCTGCCACGGAACTGTCGAAGACGTGGATACCTTCCTCCAGGCTGGCGTAGATATTCACCAGCGCCTGACCGTAAGTGTCGTGGAAGTGCCCGGCAAGCTTGCCTCGCGGGATCTGCGCAGAGACGGCGTTGAACAGCGCTCGCGTGGCCCCCGGCGTGCCGGTGCCGATGGTGTCGCCCAGCGAAACTTCATAGCAACCCATCGCGTAGAGTTCGTTGGCGACGGCTGCGACCTGCTGCGGCGAGACACTGCCCTCATAAGGGCAGCCCAACACGCACGACACATAACCCCGAACCTGCACACCATGCATCTGCGCCGCCGCCATGATGGGCGCAAAGCGCTCCAGGCTTTCGCTGATCGAGCAATTGAGGTTACGCCGGGAGAACCCTTCGGTTGCCGCTGCAAACACCGCGACCTCTCTGACGCCGGCCGCCAACGCATCTTCGAACCCGCGCAGGTTGGGTGCCAGGGCAGAGTAGATAACGCCTTCACGCCGCTGGATATTTTCGAACACCTGGGCGGAGCCAGCCATCTGCGGCACCCATTTGGCCGAGACAAAGCTGCCGACTTCAATGTGGCTCAGTCCGGCTGCCGTCAGGTCATCCACCAAGCGCACCTTGTCGTCGATACTGATCGGTTGTGCTTCATTCTGCAGGCCGTCACGCGGGCCGACTTCAACGATATTTACCTTTTGTGGAAGAGACATGGCAGTGCCTTTTGGTGGTCAGTGTGAAGTGGCAGCAGTTTTATCGAGCGCAGCCCGGCAACGCTCTTCGGCGGTGTCCAGCTCCAGTTGCATTTGCCGGATGTCCAGCAATTGTTGTTCGAGCTGTTCACGGCGCTCGGCGATCTTGCCGAGCATGGTCTGCAACTGCTTCTGGTTGTCACCGGCAGGGTCGTACAGCGAGATTAGTTCCTTGCATTCAGCCAGCGAAAAACCAATGCGTTTGCCGCGCAGGATCAGTTTCAGGGTGACTTTGTCACGGGCGGTGTAGATGCGCTCCAGTCCCTTGCGTTCAGGGCTGAGCATGCCTTGCTCTTCGTAAAAGCGGATCGCGCGGGTGGTGATATCCAGCTCACGGGCGAGCTCGGAAATGCTGTAGGTCTGACTGCTCATGGTGTCGCTCAACGAGATATTCAGCACTCAACCTACGGCGTGCTTTACGTAAGCGTCAAGCAGAAGTCGTGTTGTCAAGGCGCGCCAAGCCGCGCCTGCCAAATTAGAAACGACTTTAACAAATTTAAATATTTAATTTAAAAACAGTGGCTTGGTGTTTTTATCTCATGCTTTCTCGAGGCTTTGTTCCTGCGCCACGACCCGCTGTGAAAGCTCGATGATCTGTTCGCGCATCCAGCGGTTGGCTGGGTCCTGATCAGTGCTTTCATGCCAGTACAGATGGGTTTCGACCGAAGGCACATCGTTGACCGGTAAGTGGACATAGTGCAAATCGTTACGGCGGGCGAAGCGTTCAGGTATGGTCATGACCATATCAGTCTGCTGCAGGACCTGTGTCGCCATCAGGTAATGCTGCGAGCGCAACGCAATCCTGCGCTGAATGCCCATCTTGCCCAACGCCAGGTCCACGTGCCCCAGTCCGCTACGTCGACTGGAAATATGGATGTGTGCCTGGCTCATGTAATCATCCAGCGTCAACGTGGCCTTGTTCGCCAGCGGATGCGCCTTGCGCATGCCGCACACATAGCGGTCTTCCAGCAGCTTGACGTGGCGAACCTGCGGGTCGGTATTGAGCGGTGCATCCACGGCGAAGTCGAGGCGCCCGGCAGCCAGCTCCTTGGTGGTTTCCCGCCGCTTGGACAGAAAGCTCTCGATGGTCACGGCAGGCGCAAGGCGTCGCAGGCGCTGGAACAGCGTCGGCAGGATCACGGCCTCGGTCAGGTCGGTCATGCTGATGCGGTAGTTCTTGTTGGCCTGCAACGGGTTGAATATACGGCTTTCCTGCACCGAAACCCTGAGCAATGAGAGTGCATTGCGCACCGGGCCGATGATGTTCTGTGCCATCGGTGTCGGCACCATGCCTTGAGCCGTTCGCACAAACAGCGGGTCGTTGAAGGTCTCTCGCAGCCGCGCCAGGGCGTTGGACACCGCAGGCTGGGTAATGCCGACGATCTGCCCGGCCCGGGTCAGATTGGCTTCGGTGTAGATGGCGTCGAAGACAATGAAAAGATTGAGATCGACCTTGCTCAGGTTCATTGATGGGCGCCTCGTGCTGTTATTTTGATTCGCTGTTCGGCAGGCTGGGGGCGCCGCAGCGGTGATGGATCATATATCGGTTATGAATGTTTATACACGCCGAGAATAGATTAGATAAATGTACGGCGTTTCTCTAGCATCAGGATCATGCATTCGACACCCTGATCGAGAAGGTAGTGGCCCATGGATTTCGCGTATTCCCCGAAGGTGCAGGCATTGCGTGAGCGCGTCACCGCGTTCATGGATGCATACGTTTATCCGGCCGAGCCGGTTTTCGAACAGCAAGTGGCCGAAGGCGACCGCTGGCAGCCCACCGCGATCATGGAAGAACTGAAAGCCCGTGCAAGAGCCGAGGGGTTGTGGAATCTGTTTTTGCCGGAGTCTGCGCTGGGTGCCGGCCTGAGCAATCTGGAATACGCGCCGCTGGCGGAAATCATGGGGCGTTCGATGCTGGGACCCGAGCCGTTCAATTGCTCTGCGCCTGACACCGGCAACATGGAGGTGCTGGTTCGCTATGCCAGCGAGGAACAGAAAGCTCGCTGGCTGGAACCGTTGCTGCGCGGCGAAATTCGTTCTGCTTTTGCCATGACCGAGCCCGACGTGGCGTCATCGGACGCCACCAATATGGCCGCGCGCGCCGAGCGCGATGGTGGTGAATGGGTGATCAATGGCCGCAAGTGGTGGACTTCCGGTGCCTGCGACCCGCGCTGCAAAATCCTGATTTTCATGGGCCTGAGCAATCCTGACGGGCCGCGCCATCAGCAACACTCGATGATTCTGGTCCCGGTCGACACGCCGGGCGTGAAGATTGTCAGGCCGCTGCCTGTGTTCGGCTACGACGACGCGCCCCACGGGCATGCCGAAGTGGTGTTCGATAACGTCCGGGTGCCGTTTGAAAACGTCTTGCTGGGTGAGGGGCGCGGCTTTGAAATCGCTCAAGGCCGGTTGGGACCAGGCCGCATTCACCACTGCATGCGCTCCATCGGCATGGCTGAGCGGGCACTTGAGCTGATGTGCAGGCGCTCCGTAGACCGGGTTGCCTTCGGCAAACCGCTGGCCAGGCTGGGGGGCAATATCGACAGGATTGCCGATTCGCGCATGGAGATCGATATGGCCCGTCTGCTGACCCTGAAGGCTGCCTACATGATGGATACAGCAGGCAACAAGGTCGCCAGAAGCGAAATCGCGCAGATCAAGGTGGTAGCGCCGAACGTGGCGCTGAAGGTCATCGATCGGGCGATCCAGATGCACGGCGGGGCGGGTGTTTCCAATGATTTCCCCTTGGCCTATATGTACGCCATGCAGCGCACACTGCGTCTGGCAGACGGCCCGGATGAAGTACACCGCGCCGCTATCGGCAAGTATGAACTGGGCAAATACCTGCCGGCAGACAGGGAGCGCAGCCAGTCCTGAGCCGGTAGCCGATAACTGCGCCCAGGCTACTGCACCCAGACTTCGACCCGACGGTTCTTGATTCGGCCGTCATCGATGTCATTGGTAGCTACCGGCATCTCATCCCCCAGGCCGACGATGTCGCGAAATGTCACGCCGCTTTTCAGCAGCTCACGGCGCACCGCCATGGCGCGCAGCCTTGAGAGCAGGGCTGCGCGAGCCGGATCGCTTTTGGCATCACCAAAGCCGACCAGCGTGACATGTTGATTGAGCTGGTTGCTGGTTTTCAGGTACTCCGCCACCCGCTTGAGGTCCTGCTGCGCCTTGTTATCCAGCTTCGCACTGCCCTGGGCAAAGCGAAAATTGACTGACAGCCGTTCGGCCTTGCGCGCCAGCGCCTGATAATCCGCAGGCATCTGCGCGGTAGGTTGCACCTTGAGTGCCTGCACGGTCTGCGCGACAAAGCCGCTCTGCGCGACGATGGCCTGACCCTCGGCGCTTTGCGCGAAACGGACCAGCGCCTGCGCCCAGCGTTGATGAGCTGAGGTAGGCACATAAAAGTAGAGCCGTCGCGACAGAGGATAGTCTTCGGTGGCAATCAGACTGACAGTCGGGAGCATGGGTCTGGAATCACCATCGGCAATGGCCACCGCTTTGGCACGCCTGATGGACGGTAGCCCGATAAAACCGATGCCATTGATGTCCTTGCTGACCTCGTCGGAGAGCTGCTCGCTGGATTCAAAGCGCGCGGCTGTGCCGGACAGGTTCTTGCCGTACTTTACAAGTATCAGGTCCTTGAATGTTTCGTAGGTGCCGGACTTCTCATCGCGAACATAAAGATGAATGGCTCCCGGATTTCCACCCACTTCTGCCCAGTCCCTGACTTCCCCGCGGAAAATGCGCGCCAGCTGCAGCGTATCCAGCTGTCTGACCGGATTGCCTGGATGCAGAATCACAGCAACGCCATCGATGGCAATGGTTTGCTCGCTTGCTGCGCTTTTCAGGTCGCCCAGCCCCGCCAGGTCCTTGGCTTCCTGATCCTTGATAGGTCGTGAAGAGGTGGCAATATCGGCGTTACCTGCTTTGAGCGCAGTAAACCCGGTGCCTGAACCATGTGCGGCGATTTCGATACTGACCGTCTGCCCTGCGGCGGTAGTGCCGACGACGCGCTGTTCATTCATGACATTGCCGGCAACAGTCTGCACTGATTGCAGGCCTTGCTGGCGCATCAACCCTTCAGCCAGTGCGGGGCCCAATTGGGCATTGATGGTATTTGAGCCTTGAATGCGCAAGGCCGGTATTTCACCCGCGGGCAGCGGCAGTGCCGCCAGCGCAAGGGCGGGCAGGGTGGCGCTCGACAGAGTCAGCGCCGTTAGCAAAGCGCGCAACATCGGCGTCACCATGAGTCACGGGAGGGTGCCGGGAGAATAAGACAGAAAGATTTCCGGAGTATGACGATTGCTCGACCACTGCGCGCGCGACCCTTTTATGCATAAAGCCGGATCGCACGATAGGGCGCTTTTTCAGTTCAGTTCCAGCCAGATCGGCGCATGGTCCGACGGCTTTTCCATGCCGCGCAAATCGTAGTCCACCCCGGCCGCCTTGATGCGTGGCTGCAGGCCGGTGGAGGTCATGATCAGGTCAATGCGCAGGCCGCGCTTGGGTTCGTCTTCAAAGCCGCGGCTGCGGTAGTCAAACCAGCTGAATCGGTCGACGACTTCAGGGTACAGATGACGGAAGCTGTCCACCAGGCCCCAGTTTTTCAAGCGTTCCATCCACTCGCGCTCTTCGGGGAGAAAGCTGCACTTGCCGGTCTTCAGCCAGCGCTTGGCGTTGTCGGCACCGATGCCGATGTCGCAGTCCTGCGGAGAAATGTTTACGTCACCCATCACGATAAGCGGCTGCTCGTTGCTGAAATGGCTCTCCAGCAAGGTCTGCAGATTCTCGTAAAAACGCTGTTTGGCTGGAAATTTGGTCGGGTGATCACGGCTCTCGCCCTGCGGAAAGTAGCCATTCATGATGGTGACCGGCTGCCCATTGCTGTCGGCATAAGTGCCCCAGATGAAGCGCTTCTGCGATTCCTCGTCGTCGCCTTCAAAACCCTTGTGCAGGGCCAGCGGAGGATTGCGTGATAGCAGGGCAACACCGTAATGGCCTTTCTGACCGTGGAAATGCACATGATAGCCCAGCGCTTCGACTTCCGCGTGGGGGAACTGCTCGTCAGAAACCTTGGTTTCCTGAAGGCCGATTACGTCAGGCTGGTGTTTGTCGATCAGCGCCGCCAACTGATGAGGTCGAGCGCGCAGACCATTGATGTTGAACGAGACGATTTTCATAAAACGGCGGTCCTGAGCAAAAACAAACAGCGATGCTAGCTGACCTGTGGTTTCAGGACCAGCACCGTGTAAGGCACCGCGCAAACACAGGCCCGGACAAATCGTTGGAACTGTTATCAAGTGCCATCACTCGAAAGCCTGCTTGCCAAAACTGTTGCGCCAGACGCAGTTCCGTTAACACGAGGCCCTTTATGTCCCTACCTGCTGCCATCACGGGTGAAGTTCGTCAACTCGACAGTGGTTATTCCCGTGAAACCCGCTCCTTGCTGTTCAGGGCCTATCGGCACGATCCGACGTTCGCCTATCTGTTCAATGCCGAGCGCGAGGGATATGAGCAACGCGTATTGGCGACCATTCGCCAACTGGTCAAACAACACTTCCTGCAAGACCAGCCTGCACTCGGTCTGTTTCTGCAGGATCGGCTGGTCGGCGTAGCGCTGATCGCGCCACCGCAACGTCGTCTGGGCGTCACTGAAAGCTGGGCCTGGCGTCTGCGCATGGTAATGGACACCGGCCTTGGTTGCACCCAGCGTTATCTGGCTTATTACAACGCGGTGCTGGCCTGTGTTCCGTCCGAAACCGTGCATGTGCTGCCGTTGATAGGCCTGGATCCGGAATTTCAGGGTCAGAAGCTGGGGCAGGATTTGAGCGAACAACTGCTTGGGGCGTTGCACGATTGGTGCGCGGTGGATGAGCACTCTCAGGGCATCGTCGTAGACACGGGAAATCCTCGTTATCTCGAGTCCTATAAGCGTCAAGGCTATGAGGAAATCGGCGAGATTGCGGTAGGACCTGTCCGAGAGCACGTGTTTTTTCACCCCAATCCTCAGGTTTCACTGCCGGTGCCTAACGTAACGGTCTGAATCTCCGACAATTCGTGGGCTTCCAGTGCGGCCCGTCGATCGTGTTAGCATCTACGCCCATGAAGCTTTTCAGACTATTCAGCAGCCTGTTTCTGATGACCATGAGTGCAGCGGCGCTTGCACAGGCCCGCCTCGACGTCAGGATCAAGCCCGCCAACCCGGAACTCAAGGCCAACGTCGAAGGGTATGTGGGGGACCTGGGCGAGCGTGACGTTCAGGCGTTGCGTAACTTCAGCCTGGGTGCCGAACAGCAGGCAGAGAAAGCGGCTCAGGCGCTTGGCTATTATCAGGCGCAGATCGACAGCGAGATCAAGGACGCTGACCAGCCGCGTCTGGTGATCAATATCCAGCCGGGCGAGCCGATTCACCTGCGCAATGTGGTAATCCGCGTCGAGGGTCCGGCAGCATCGCTGAAAGCCTTTCGGGTACCCAAAAGCGACGCGCTGAAAACCGGCGCGGTGCTCAATCATGGCAACTATGAGGATGCCAAACGCCTGATCCAGAATCAGGCGTCGCGTTACGGCTTTTTCAGCGGCCACTTTACCAGCCAGCGCCTGGCTATTGACCCGCGAGCCGGGCTTGCCGACATCGAGCTGGTCTATGACAGTGGTCCGCGCTACTCGCTGGGTAAGGTCATGTTCAGTGGCAATGCGCCCTTCGATGAAGATTTGCTCAAGCGCATGGTGCCGTTCAAGGAAAATACTCCTTACGATTCACAACTGATCGCCGAATTGACCCAGGCCATGCAGGGCAGTGGCTATTTTGAAGGCGTGCGGGTCGATGCCGCGCCTACTGCAGCTGACCATCAGGTCATTCCGGTAACCGTTCAGCTTGAAACCCGTAAACCCCGAACCATGGGCCTTGGCCTGGGGTACTCAACCGATGTCGGTCCGCGTGGCAAAGCCAACTGGACCCGGCACTGGGCCAATCCACAAGGGCACAGCTACGGGTTCGAATCGGAAATATCCGCGCCTCGGCAGAATGTCGGCCTGTGGTACGACGTGCCGCTCGATCCGCCGTTGACCGATAAACTGCGTTATGCCGGTGGCTATCAATACGAAGAGATTGCTGGAACCGACAGCCTCAGCAAGCTGCTGACTGCCGGGCCTGAATGGCACAGCAAACTGCCCAGCGGCTGGGAACGGGTTATCTCACTGAAATGGCAGCGTGAAGAATACCGGCTGGGCGACGATTCGGGTCTGAGCACGCTGCTAATGCCCGGCATCAGTTATTCATACCTGCGCAGCGATAACAGTATCGATCCCCACCAGGGCTACCGTTTACAGTTCGACACCCAGGTGGCCAAGGAGGGCATGTTGTCGGATGCCAATCTGGTGCATGCCAATGTGCTGCTCAAAGGGCTGACGACAGTCGCTCAGAACCATCGCTTTCTCGGGCGCGTGCAACTGGGTGGCAACCTGACTGACGGTTACACCTCGATACCGCCGTCGCTGCGTTTTTTTGCCGGTGGTGATCAAAGCGTACGAGGGTATGACTACCAGAAACTGTCACCGACCAACTCGGACGGCGACCGCATTGGTGGGCGTTACATGTTTGCCGGGAGCGTCGAGTACCAGTATTCCATTGCGGATAAATGGCGGCTCGCGACTTTCATCGATCAGGGCAACTCATTCAACAGTCTCGACAAGCCAGACCTGAAAACCGGCGTCGGTTTTGGGGTGCGCTGGGTATCTCCGGTGGGTCCGCTGCGTCTCGATCTGGCGCATGCTTTGGATGACGACGGTGGCATCCGCCTGCACTTCTCGATGGGGCCGGAACTTTGAACAGAATGAACATCAAGCGTGGCGCAAAGATTGCCGGACTGAGCGTGATCGCGTTACTACTGCTGGTGATCGTCAGCGTCGGGGTGTTGATTGGAACCCAGGCAGGCAGCCGGTGGGCGCTGGCTCGCGTGCCCGGCGTGCAACTGGAAAACTTTCAGGGCCGCCTGGGCGGGCAGTGGAGTGCCGAGCGCCTGGTTTGGCAGCAAGGCGCAGACCGTGTCGAGGTGCATTCTGTCGATTTCGCCTGGACGCCCGCCTGCCTGCTGAAGATGACCTTATGCATTGATCGCCTGCACGCGGGGCAAGTAATGCTGCGCTTTCCTCCGAGCGGTGCGCCGAGCAACGAAGATCCTTTGAGCCTGCCCGCCGTCAAGTTGCCGCTTGCCCTGCAACTGGGTGATACACAGCTGGGCAGCCTGCAACTGGATGGCGTCGAACAGTTGCGCGACCTCAAACTGGCGGCGCACTGGACCGCCGAAGGCTTGCAGATCGACAGCGCGCACTTGCAACGCGATGCGCTGGTGCTGGACCTCAATGGTCTGCTGAAGCCCGGGGGCGACTGGCCATTGAGCGTAAAAGGTCAACTGCAACTGCCGCCACAGGACGGTAAGCCCTGGACGCTGGCGCTGGATATTCAAGGTGACGTGCTCAAGACCCTGCAACTCAAGGCTGACAGCAGCGGCTATCTACCAGGGCAACTGACCGGTGAGCTGCAACCTTTGGCTGAGCATGTGCCAGCACGATTGAAACTGACTGCAGAACATTTCAAACCCAGCGCAGCATTGCCCGATACCCTGCAACTCGACCAGCTGCTGTTGACTGCCGAAGGCGATCTCGACTCGGGTTACCAGATCAACGGCACTGCCAGCCTGCCCGCAGAAAAAGGCCCTGTGGCGTTGTCGTTGCAGGGGCGTACGGATGCCAACGGGGCAACCATTGCAGCGCTTGATCTGGCCGCCAATCATCAACAGCGTCTGGCCATCAACGGCACGTTGAACTGGCAGAGTGGTTTCTCGGCTGATGCGAGCATCGACTGGCTGGATTTCCCCTGGCAGCGTCTGTATCCGCTGGAGTCCGAACCGCAAGTGTCGCTGCACGCTTTCAAAGGTGAAATTTCCTACACTGACGGCAATTATCTTGGCAATTTCAACGCCAGCCTCAAAGGACCTGCTGGTGCGTTCACGCTGATCAGTCCCTTCAGCGGCAATTTGCAGGAAGTCCATCTGCCGCAACTGGAGCTGGTCGCAGGGCAGGGTAAGGCCAGCGGTTTTCTGAACCTGCAATTTGCCAATGGCTTCGGCTGGGACACTGCACTTGATCTGAGCGCGCTGGACCCTTCATTCTGGGTTGCCGAATTGCCCGGCACACTGGCAGGGCCCTTGCGCAGCAAAGGTCAACGGGTCAACGAGGAGCTTGAACTGACTGCCGACCTGGACCTCAAGGGACGTCTGCGTGGCCAGCCCGCGCTGCTGCAAGCCAAGGCTGACGGTCGTGATCAGCAGTGGAATGTCAGCAACCTGAACATTCGATTGGGTGACAACCGGGTTCAGGGTAATGGCAGTTTGCAGGAACGTCTCAAAGGGCAGCTGGACCTTGACCTGCCGCGTCTGGCTCAATTGTGGCCGCGCTTGCAGGGGCAGGCCAAAGGCAGGCTCGACCTGACGGGAACGCTTCAGGCACCACAAGGGCAACTGGCGTTGCAGGGCAGTCAGCTCGCGCTGCAGGACAATCGCCTGCAAAGCCTGACTCTCAATGCCCGCCTGGATCAGTCGCAGCGCGCGACCATCAACCTCAAGGGCGTTGGCATTCAGGCCGGCGACACCGGGCTGGGGACGTTGCTGGTGGACGGTCAGGGTACGCTCAAGGCGCAACAATTGAAGCTGGACCTGCAAGGGCCGTTACTCAAGCTTGCTATCGCACTGGACGGCGGCCTGGACAAGGGCGACTGGCGCGGTCGGCTGGCCAGCGGCACGGTACAGAGCGGCGGACAGAACTGGCGTTTGCAGCAACCGGCGAAGATCGAGCGTCTGGCCGACGGTCGGCTGAACTTCGGTGCGCATTGCTGGCTGTCCGGTGCCTCCAGCCTGTGCGGTGGCGATCAACGACTGATGCCGGAGCCACGTTTGCGCTATCAGCTGAAGAATTTTCCACTCGACAGTCTGGCGCAATGGATGCCAAAGGATTTTGCCTGGAAGGGCGCGCTGAATGCCGACGTTCAGCTTGATCTTCCGGCTGCAGGCCCCACCGGCAAGGTTACGATTGATGCCGGAGGCGGCACATTGCGGGTGCGCAGCAATGACCAGTGGCTGGACTTCCCGTATCAGACACTCAAACTCGACACCACACTGGCACCCAGACGTATCGATACGCGGCTGGATTTCGAAGGCGGAAAGCTGGGCCGGTTGCTGGTCAATGCGCAGATCGATCCGCTGGCCAAAGACAAGCCTCTGTCAGGCGATTTCGGTCTCTCCGGGCTGGACATCTCGGTGGCACGACCCTTTGCGCCAATGGTGCAGAAACTCAATGGCCGCCTGAACGGCAATGGTCGATTGTCAGGCAGCTTGCTGGCACCTCTGGTCAACGGCAGCGTGACACTTGAAGGCGGTGAAGTGGCGGGTGCCGAGTTGCCGATGGAACTGCATGACCTCAAGGTGCAGGCGTTGATCGCCGGGGAGAGCGTACAGCTCACCGGTGGCTGGAAAAGTGGCAGCACCGGGCAGGGGAGCATCGGCGGTCAGGTGGCCTGGGGGCAGAATCTGAACGTTGATGTGAGCCTCAAGGGCGCGCGTCTGCCGATCAATGTCGAGCCCTACGCGAAAGTGGAGGTAGCGCCTGACCTGAAAATTTCCATGCAGGGTGAGCGGTTGGCCATTTCCGGCAAGGTGCTGGTGCCCAAGGGGGCGATCACCGTGCGTGAGCTGCCGCCGTCCACGGTCAAGCTCTCGGGCGATACGGTGATCGTCGGGCAGCAGACCGAGGAGGGCGCGCCACCGCTGGCATTGGCCATGGATATCGATGTGGAGGTTGGTCAGGAAAAGCTCGCCTTCAGCGGTTTCGGGCTTACTGCCAATCTGGTCGGAAGGGTGCACATCGGCGACAACCTGGACACCCGTGGCGAGCTGAACCTGAACGATGGCCGTTACCGTGCCTACGGGCAGCGGTTGACCATCCGCAAGGCGCGGCTGCTGTTTGCAGGCCCTGTGGACCAGCCCTATCTGGATATCGAGGCCATTCGCCAGACAGATGACGTGATCGCAGGCATTCGTCTGACCGGCAGTGCCGAGCAACCCACCACCGAAGTGTTTTCCGAACCCGCGATGAGCCAGGAGCAGGCGCTCTCCTATCTGGTCATGGGCAGACCGCTGAGTACCTCGGGCGAAGACAACAACATGGTCGCTCAGGCTGCACTGGCGCTTGGCGTTGCCGGTAGCTCGTCGACCACCGGCAAGCTCGCGGACAATCTGGGTATCAAGGACTTCGAGCTGGATACCTCGGGAACCGGCGACAAGACCAATGTGGTTGCCAGCGGCAAAATCACCGAGAAGCTCAGCCTGCGTTATGGTGTCGGCGTGTTTGAACCGGCCAATACCATTGCGTTGCGCTATCTGCTCAGCAAGCGCGTGTACCTTGAGGCTGCAAGCGGTGTTGCCAGTTCGCTGGATATTTTCTATAAAAGAGACTTCTGAATACTGGCCTGCGGCTGTAATGGCGCTGGCCTGCGTTCAACCGGTTTACCCTGTTAAAACAGTGTGACCCTTCTCACGCTCTCTCTATTCAGGCTGCCGGTAATCATGGATCGATTCAACGCCATGCGCGTATTCACCCGTATCGTCGAGCTGGGCGGTTTCGCCAGGGCGGCCGAGAGCCTGCACATGCCCCGTGCATCCGTGACGATTCTGATCAAACAACTGGAAGCTCACCTGGGCGTGCAGCTCTTGCAGCGCACTACGCGTCAGGTCAACACCACGCCTGACGGCAAGGCCTACTACCAGCGCTGCGTAAGCCTGCTGGCCGATCTGGATGACGCCGAAGCTTCCTTCTCTGCGGCAGGTGCCGAGCCCAAGGGGTTGCTGCGCGTTGACCTGCCAGTGAGCCTTGGGCGCATGATCGTGATACCCGCTTTGCCTGAATTTGCCCGGCGCTACCCGCAGATCCGGCTGGAAATCGGCATGAGCGACAGACCGGTCGACCTGATCCGCGAAGGCGTGGACTGTGTCTTGCGCGCCGGAGCAGCATTGGACGAAACGCTGGTCGCCAGGCCGCTGGGCAGCCTGACCCAGATCACTTGCGCCAGTCGCGATTACCTGCAGCGATACGGTACGCCGCTGAATCTGCCGGACCTCGCGCAACATCAGGTAATCGAATATTTCTCGACCAGCACCGGCAAACGCTATGGTCTGGAGTTCATGGCCGGTGGCGTGGAGGTCGATCAAGCGTTGGCCTGTTCTATTTCGGTCAACAGTGCCGACGGTTATGTAGCGGCTTGCGAGGCGGGTTTTGGCCTGATACAAGTGCCGCGTTACCATGTCGCCGCACAGTTGCGCAGCGGCATACTGGTCGAGGTGCTGCGGTTGCATCGTCCGCCGCCGCTGGCGTTGACGGTGCTTTACCCACCTCATCGCCAGTTGTCACGCCGGATCAGGGTATTCGTCGATTGGCTGGTGGAATTATGTGCCCACCCAGATATCAGGGACAGACTGGTTTCCTGAGAAAATTCGGAATTATCCTATATAGGACACGGCACACTTTCGTGTTTAACTTCCGGTTCTTTTATTCATCTCAAAAAAGGAATGTGTTTCATGGCTCAAGTAACCCTCAAAGGCGGCCCTGTTCAAGTCAATGGCAAGCTGCCTGAAGTCGGCAGCAAGGCACCTGCCTTCACGCTGGTGGGTGAAGGTCTTGCCGACAAGACCCTTGCTGACTTCGCTGGCAAGCGCAAGGTGCTGAACATTTTTCCGAGCGTCGATACACCGACCTGTGCAACGTCGGTACGTAAATTCAACGCCCAGGCAAACGAGCTGGGCAATGCCGTTGTTCTGTGTATCTCTGCTGACCTGCCGTTTGCACAGGCCCGCTTCTGCGGCTCCGAAGGTCTGGAAAACGTCAAGAACCTGTCTTCTTTCCGCGCTGCCGATTTCAGCGAGCATTACGGCGTTGCAATTGCAGACGGCCCGCTGAAAGGTCTGACCGCTCGTGCGGTGGTTGTTCTGGACGAAAACGACAAAGTGCTGCACAGCGAACTGGTAACAGAGATCGCTAACGAACCCGACTACGACGCTGCATTGGCTGTGCTTAAGGAGGCGCTGCAA
>NZ_LJQT01000350.1:0-14439 GCF_001400515.1 Pseudomonas meliae
GTTTTCAATCAGCGCCGACAATTGATAAGGCATTTGCAGCACCTGACGACAGACTGCAGGCTCGTTGTAGAGCGCAGTAACGCCTTCAAGGTGGGTTTCGGCCATGCGCTGAATGAGGATTTGCGGGGCAGGGGCGTGCACGTTGATTCATTCCTTGAACGGTCAGTGGCTGGCCAGTGTAAGGCGCAGGCAAGGTGTGCGGCCAGTCGGCTCAATAAGAGGTTGCGCAGATTTTTCCATAAGTGTACCGTTTTGTTCACTTATGAAGAGGGTCGCATCATGTTAGCCACTTCGCTCGTTCAGCTGTCCCAGGAGCCCATCAAGCCAGGTATTGGTACGCGTATTTTCAACAGCAAGCAGGAGCTGCTGTCGGGTCAATTCGCCGGGGAAATCCGGGAACTGTTGGAGCAGCGAGGTGTGCTGGTGTTTCCGCAGATTGATTTTTCCGATGCAGAGCAGATCGCTTTCACCCGTACGCTGGGCACTTTCTGTCCGGAAGCCAGTGATGGCCAGAACATCACCAAGATCAGCCTTGATGTCAAAGAGAACCCGGCAGGCGCTGAGTTTCTCAAGGGCTCGCTCTACTGGCATATCGACGGTACGAGCAGCGATGTGCCCATTCTGGCGTCGTTGCTGTCTTGCAAGGTGCCCGCCAGTTGGGGAGGCAATACCGGTTTCTGTAATACCTATGCGGCTTACGAGGCGTTATCGAGCGCTGATAAACAACATTACGAACGCTTACGAGTAATTCACGCGCCATGGGCATCGTTACTCTATTACAATCCCGAGCCTGGCCTTGCGATGCTCAAGGCCATGCAGGCTATCGGCGAGAAGGAGTTGCCGCTGGTCTGGAGGCACCGGTCCGGTCGTAAGTCGCTGATTCTGGGATACACTGCGCAGCAGGTCGTTGGCAGCAGCCTGGCGCAAAGCGCGCAGATTCTGGTCGGCCTTCGCGAGTGGGCTACAGCCGAGGCGTTCAGTTATAGCCATGCGTGGCAGGCAGGTGATCTGGTGATATGGGACAACGCCGGCACCATGCACCGTGCGGAAGCTTACGACCCCGCGTGCGGGCGAATGATGCACCGCACCAAGTTGCAGGGCGAAGAGCCTTTCGAGTGATCTGCCGGGCGCGACACACGGGTGACGCCGTGGCTGTTATATCGAGTTGCTCATTGTGAGCTGAATCGTTTTGCCGGATTGGAGAAACGAGAATGTGCAGACCTAAAGAGCCCATCGCGGGCGTATTTCTACTGTTGGTTCTGGCGGCCGGAGGCTGGGTGGCTCAGGAGCCATTTCCTCATTTCGGGATTGATCTGCCTGCCGAGGCGTTATTGGACGGCGAGCGCCCGGTCAAACCTGTGTCGTCTCGACACCGAATGCAATTTGATGAAAGCCAGTTCAGTAGCGCCATGCTTGAACTCGTGCCCATGTACGCGACCGTAGAGTAAACCGTAGGCTGTGTACGAAAAGTCGGCCAGCGTGGCCACTTTTTGTACAGAGCCTGTTTGAAGCGCTCAAGCAGCCCGTTTGCCCAGCAACTTCAGGCGTTTCAGCCAGCCATCTTTCTTGCCGGTCGTCTGGACCTGAACGATTTCCGGCATGTCGCGCAACTTCACCCAGATATCCCCGCGCCATTGCAGCGTACTCAGGGTTGTGCCCTGCCACTGCATTTGGCAGTGAGTGGGGCCGTCGTTGTTGATATCAACGGGGCGGGCGCTCAGTGCGGGCAGCACGTCTTGCGTTAGCCAGCGTCGCAGGGCGCGGTTTTCCGGGATGTAATGGTGAATCAACAGGGCGAATACCGCAGACTCGCTGATCAGCAGGCATTTTTGCCATTCGCCGTGGGTCAACAACCATGCGGTGCGGCGCTGATCGGCGTCGAGCTTGCGGGTGTTGCGCTCGTCCAGACGCTTGCCCATCAGGCGGGCGATGTCCTCCAGCGGGAACCAGGCTTCTGCGTGCATGACAACAGCACGCAACATGCGACGGTGGCGCAGGAAGAGGGTGGGTTCGTGGTTCTCGGTGCAGGGAAGAAGGGGGAATGGGAGATCCATTGATTAAACGCTCCATAGCGAACATAGAGCCCCAATCACGTCGCTAAACGAGAAGGTGGCAGCTGTGCGAAGGTTAGCGAACCGGTCTCTAATCTTTCGCACACCGGCAGACCCGAAGGTCTCCGACGCACAGCCGCCATAACGCGATGTTCATGTTGAGCATGAAACGCGATGTCGAGAATAGAGATTCGGATCGCTAAATCCGGCCGCTGATTTTGCAGCGACGGCGCACCTTAAATCCTCGATACAGCCCGCGCAAGCAACTGAAGTCTTCTCGGAAACTTCACACAGGGCGAAGAGATTTTTCAGTCGAGCGACTTCATCCTTTCCTGCAAAACCAACGCTTCGTTCGCATGAAACGTGTTTTTCACCCGCATCAAGCGGCAGCTACATCAGTCTGTTTCGCTGATGTTGGCGAAGAAAATACAGCCGATCAATCTGGCAAACAGAGTCAGTGTTTCCGCCAGATCGGGGTCGTCAAACAACGTCACGTCGGAGTCGAGCGCACATAGCGCGCCGTACAACTGTCCGTTCGGAAGATGGATCGGCACGCCTGCATAACTCTCGATGGCGTAGCGCTTTACCACCGGCCGGTTCGCGTAGCGGCCGTTTTTGCTGATCTGCGGTACGAACAACGCTTCGGGGTTGACGCAAAACTCACTGCACAGCGTGGTCTCCAGTTTGAACACGTCCCCATCGTCGATGCCCAGGTCAGTCGGGTCGTATACAGAACAGGCGATCCAGTCCGCGTCGGTGAACTTTGCGATACCTGCAAAGCGCATGCCTGTCAGTCGGGTGACCAGCCTTAAAATGTTGGTCGTTGCCTCTATTTCGGCAATCGCAGAACGTTCCTCTGTGGTCAGGCCGTCTCGAGAAGCTATCAACTCCAGACTCATGCAATTCTCCGAAATACTCGATGTGTAGGTACAGCGGCCCATGCTAACCGACTGGCGTGAAAGGCCATACGGGTTATTCGACGAGTCGATGTTTATTTTCGAGCATGAATTTTGACGTCAACTTTTAAAGTTTGAAGCTGCCCCGCCGACAACTGTGGGTTGTATCAATGGCAAGGACAAGCCGCTTATAACCCCCACAATGACCAGACAAGAGCAATTTACGGTGAACGCTATGCTGAACAATATTTCTGTAAGGTCCAAGCTTGTGCTCGGGTTTGCCTTGGTCATTGTGCTGACCGTGTTGATTGCACTCACAGGCTGGACGGGGATCAGTTCGCTGAGCGAACGAAGCGAGAGGATTGCCGATATCGGCAAGCTGAGCACGCTGACCCGTGATGTCCGTATAGCCCGCCTGGCTTATGCGCTTAACTACGATGCCGAGCGCGCCAGCAACTGGCTGAAAGCTATCGATAGTCTCGAAAATCATGTGAAGTATGCGCAGAAAGTTTTCGACTCTCCGCTGAACACCCCGCTGGTAAATGCTTCTGCTGAAGCGATGAAGGATTATCTTGTCCACTACGATAATCTGATGCAGGCCACTGCCGCCCGCGAGGCGACCCGGTCAGTGTTTGGCCAGTACGCTGACGCAGCCGCTGACGATTTGCAAAAACTGAACGCCATTGCCCGATCAGATGACGGCAGCGCCTCGCAGCGTGACGACATTATTCAGGCGATGACGTTGTTTCAGAAAATGCGCTTCGACTTGCGTGGTTACACCTATTCCCTGAAAACCGAGAACCGGGCACCGGCTGAAACGTCGATGAACACGGTTATTAATTTTGTTAAAAATCTGAAAGGCTTCGATAGCCAGTCAGCGACGATCAAGCACCTTGTGGACGCTCTGCTCGGCTATCAGAACACGTTGAATCAGTTCACTGCGGCGCAGGACAAGATCGATCAGGCACAGGCAGGGATCAATAAAACTATCGCCATTCTGTTTGATTCTGCCGACAAGCTGTCAGCCAATCAGGTCAGTCTGAGAATAGAAGACGTGGGCGAGGCCAAGACCCTTCTGTCTGTCTGGCTGATTGCAGCGTTGATCATGAGCGCTTTGGCGGCCTGGGTTATCACTCGTCTTATCGTCGGCCCGTTGCTTGACACACTGAAGCTGGCCGAGCGTGTAGCGGATGGCGATTTGACGAACAACCAGCCGGTCACGCGCAAGGATGAACTGGGCTTGTTGCAAGGCAGCATGCTGCGCATGACCAGCAACCTGCGCGAGCTGATTGGCGGCCTGCGCGATGGTGTGACACAAATCGCCAGCGCAGCCGAACAGTTGTCGGCTGTCACTGAGCAGACCAGTGCCGGGGTGAACAGTCAGAAGAGCGAAACGGATCAGGTTGCCACTGCAATGCACGAAATGTCTGCGACTGTTCAGGAGGTCGCACGCAACGCAGAGCAGGCTTCCCATGCGGCGGTTAATGCTTCGAAGGAAGCCCGCGATGGCGAAGGTGTGGTTTCCAAGGCGGTTGCCCAGATCGAGAAGCTCGCGACTGAAGTCAAACACTCCAAATCTGCAATGGACGAGCTCAAGAGCGAAAGCAACAAGATTGGCGGCGTGCTGGACGTGATCAAGGCCGTTGCCGAGCAGACCAATCTGTTGGCGCTCAATGCTGCCATCGAAGCGGCGCGTGCAGGCGAAGCCGGACGAGGCTTCGCGGTGGTGGCTGACGAAGTAAGAAGCCTGGCCCAGCGCACGCAGACATCGACGGAAGAAATTGCTGCGTTGATCAGTGGCCTGCACAGCCGTACATCGCAAGTGGCTACGATTCTCGACAACAGCCAGGCTCTGACTGAAAACAGTGTCGAGCTGACGCGCAATGCTGGCGTTTCCATCAATAACATGACCCAGGCGATCTCGACCATCGAGACGATGAACCACCAGATTGCCGCTGCTGCCGAAGAGCAGAGTGCGGTTGCCGAAGAGATCAACCGCAGCGTTCTGAACGTGCGCGACATTTCCGAGCAAACGGCGTCCGCCAGTGAAGAGACCGCGGCGTCCAGCGTCGAGCTGGCGCGCCTGGGTGTGCATCTGCAGAGCATGGTCAGCCGATTCAAGGTCTGACCGGCAAACTCCGGTGCGGGCAGCAACGCGCGCACCGGCGTCGGTTCGATGACATTTGGGCGGTAAGTGCTTACCGCCCACAGAGCCCCATCGCGTACTCCACAAAACTTCTCACTTTAGGCAGCCGATAACGATCCTGCACATACAGCAGGTTCATCGGTCGTCTGGGTAAGTGATAGCCCGGCAGCAGCGCAACCAGCCGGCCTTCCTGCAAGTCTCGCTGAACCAGCGCATCCGGTAGCATCACTACACCCATTCCAGCACACGCAGCCTGATAAAGACCGGCAGAGGTGTTGGCAACCATCGAGCCGTCGACATCCACCAGCACTTCACCTTCGGGGCCGGTCATACGCCATTGGGTGCCAGCCGTGCGCCACTCGTCTCCTGCCGGGTAGGAGAACGCCAGGCAATTGTGCGCACCAAGGTCTTCGGGGTGCGCAGGCGCTCCATGGCGAGCCAGATAACTCGGCGCAGCGCAGATGGTCAGGGTGTAGTCCTGCATGGGGCGCGCAATCAGTGGCGAGGATTGCGGGATGTTTCCCAAGCGTATGGCGATATCGAAACCATTGTCGATCATGTCCAGACGCTGGTTGGTCAGCACCAGATCAAGTTTGACCTCGGGAAAGCGTAGCGAGAACCCGGCAAGGGCCGGGGCCAGCACTTCTGAACCGAACGTCAGCGGCGCGGTGATGCGCAACGTGCCGCTGGGATCGCCCTGGGCCTGCTCGGCCAGTTGCTCGGACTCGGCTACAAGCCCCAGCACTTCAAGGCAACGCTCGTAATACGCAGTGCCGAATTCCGTCAAGCGCTGACGGCGAGTGGTGCGCTGCAACAGGCTGGCGCCCAGGCGCTGTTCCAGTGCGCGCAGATGGTTGCCAACCATCGTGGTAGAAATCGAACACGCCTGCGCTGCCGCCGTCAGGCTGCCTGCTTCGACCACCTTTACGTACACACGCATCGTCTGAAACAAATCCATTATCAAGCCCTGCTTTAAAATTATTGGAGTATTTGGCTGTTTATCCATGAGGAGTGGTTAACGATACTGCAAAAACCGAAACATACCCAAGGAGCTTCACGTCATGACCACTGCCTGCCTGATGAACACTTACCAACCTCTGGCCCTGAGCTTCACCCGTGGCCTGGGCACGCGTCTGTGGGACCAGAGCGGGCGCCAATACCTGGATGCTGTGGCGGGCGTGGCGGTGACCAATGTCGGCCATTCGCATCCGCTGCTGGTAGAGGCCATTCGGGATCAGGCGGGGTTGCTGTTGCACACTTCCAATCTTTACAGCATTGACTGGCAGCAGCGTCTGGCGCAGAAACTGACCGGTTTGTCGGGGCTGGATCGGGTGTTTTTCAATAACTCCGGTGCCGAGGCCAACGAGACTGCGCTGAAGCTGGCGCGCCTGCACGGCTGGCACAAGTACATCGAACGGCCTTTGGTGGTGGTCATGGAAAACGCCTTTCACGGCCGCACGCTGGGCACACTGTCGGCCAGCGACGGACCGGCTGTACGCCTGGGCTTCAGCACCTTGCCGGGGGATTACGTCAAAGTACCCTTTGGCGATCTGGCGGCGTTCGACAAGGTCTGCACAACTTACGGGCACCGCATTGTCGCAGTACTGGTGGAGCCGATTCAAGGCGGAGGCGGCGCGCAGGTCGCGCCAACTGGGTATCTCAAGGCGCTGAGGGAGCGCTGCACGCGGCGTGACTGGCTGTTGATGCTCGACGAAATCCAGACCGGCATGGGGCGGACCGGCAAGTGGTTTGCCTTTCAGCACGAGGGCATCGTGCCGGACGTCATGACCCTGGCCAAGGGTTTGGGCAACGGTGTGCCGATAGGTGCCTGTCTGGCAAGGGGCAGGGCGGCGCAATTGTTCACCCCCGGCAGCCACGGCAGCACCTTCGGTGGTAATCCGCTGGCCTGTCGGGTCGGCTGCACGGTGATCGACATCATCGAACAGCAGGCTTTGGTGGAGAACGCTGCCCTGCAAGGCAGCCGCTTTCTGGAGCGGCTGCGCAACGTGCTTGGCGCTCACCCGCAGGTGCTGGAGATTCGTGGCCTCGGGCTGATGATCGGTATCGAATCGCGGCAGGCCGTACCCGAGTTGACCCGGATCGCGGCTGAGGACTACGGCCTGTTGATCAACGTCACGCGCGGTAAGGTCATCCGTCTTCTGCCGCCATTGGTGCTGAACGCTGCCGAGGTGTAACAGATCGTTCAAGGGCTGCTGGCGAGCCTCGACAGCGCCCTTTACAAATCGCTTGAGCGCTCTGCCTGAAGCAAGGTGTTAAGGAAAAGGACTACATCGGGCTGTACCGGGATGACCCATATGCGGTAGAACAGTCCAGCATCGCGTATGTCTGCGCGCGATGGCTACCCAATGGATTTGAAAGGAGCCCACCATGTTAATCCGGTCCCTGACCCTCGCCACCCTGCTTGTCGCTGCCGGTACAGCGCTTGCCGCTGACAGCGATGGCCCTTTGGCCCAGGAGCGCGGCAAGTCGCGCCCGCTGATCATCATCGCACCCAGCCCAGCTGATCCGGCGCTGAGCCACCTGAAGGATGCGCTGAAGGAGTCTGCCAATCATAAAGACTTCACAGAGCGCAATATGGTGCTGTTCACGGTGGTGAACACTATCGGCGAGCGTGACGGCAAGAGCATGGACCCCCAGTCGACCATGGCCTTGATTCGCGAATTGAAGCTGGGCGCGGGTGTCGGTACCAAGGTCATTCTGGTGGGCAAGGACGGCGAGAAAAAGATCGACAAGACTATCGGCAAGTCAGAATCGGTAGACCTTAAGGAGATCTTCGCCACCATCGACCAGATGCCAATGCGCGAGAAAGAGGCATCCGCGCCACCACCAGAACCAGAGGCCAAGCCTGCACCGGCCGAAAAACCCGCCAAACCAGTCAAGGGCGGGGCACCTGGCAAGACGCTGGATGACTGAGTGACCGGCGCAGCGTGCGGTAATCGCGCGCTGCGCCTGGCGTGCCGTTCGGCTCACTCGCCGCGAATGTACTGCTCAAGCTGCTGAATGAGACTGGCCTGTTCGGCAATGGCTTCCTTCACCAGGTCGCCGATCGACAGCAGGCCCAGCAGCTGGCCGTCTTCCACGACCGGCAGATGGCGCAGATGGCTGTCGGTCATGATCCCCATGCACGCTTCGACGCTCTGTTGCGAGTCGACGGTAATGACTTTGTTGCTCATGATTTCTCTGACCGGCGTGCCCACCGAGGAGCGCCCCTTGAGGATCACCTTGCGTGCATAGTCGCGCTCACTGACGACACCGACCACCACGTTGCCCTCGACCACCGGCAGCGCACCGATGTTCTTTTCCGCCATCAGCCTGAGCGCATCGAGCACCATCTGGTCCGGGCCGATGGTATGCACTTGCTGGTTTTGCAGGTCTTTCAATTTCAGTAGTTGGGCGACGGTTTTCATGGTGCTCTCCGTGATCGGGACCTGTAAGACTGTAGTGCATTTTCAGGCGCACTACAGAATCGTGCAGCGCGCAGAATCGAGCAACAAATAAATAGGGATAAAGGGCATAGACGCAATTAATTGACAGCGCCTGAAAATGGCCTGAATTCGACTGTCTACCGCGCGCTTGACCTCACAGCCAAGTAGAATCAACGGTTTCGCCATGCGGTCGAGGTAGCAGCGTTGGATTTACAGCAGGGCTTCATCCTGAGTCGGCACTGGCAAGATACGCCCGCCGGGACCGAGGTCGACTTCTGGTTGGCCACCGATCAGGGGCCTCGCCATATTCGCCTGCCTTGCCAGCCCTCCGTCGCCTTTATTCCTGCCGAGCAGGGCGAGCGTGCGCGGTCGCTGTTGCGTACCGAGCGCGGGGTGGAATTGCGTCCGCTGGAACTTTGCGATTTTCGTCATCGACCTGTGCTCGGTGTGTATTGCCAGCAGCACCGCCAGTTGATGAACATCGAAAAACTGCTGCGTAGAGGCAATGTCGATGTTTACGAGGCAGACATTCGCCCGCCTGAGCGCTATCTGATGGAGCGCTTCATCACCGCGCCAGTGCAATTCAGCGGTACGCCGGATGCCGAGGGCGTGCTTTGCGACGCGCAAATCAGGCCGGCACCCGATTACCGTCCCAGCCTGAAGCTGGCGTCGCTCGATATCGAAACCACGGCACGTGGCGAGCTGTATTCGATCGCGCTGGAGGGCTGTGGTCAGCGCCAGGTGTACATGTTGGGGCCACCCAATGGCGGCGACGAGGAGCTGAATTTTCAGCTCGATTATTGCGATACCCGCGCGCAGTTGCTGGAGTGCCTGAATGGCTGGCTGGCGTTGCACGACCCTGACGCAATCATCGGCTGGAACGTCGTGCAGTTCGACCTGCGGGTTCTGCATGAACATGCCCAGCGCCTGCAAGTGCCATTGCGGCTCGGGCGTGGCGGTGAAGCAATGGGCTGGCGGGAGCATGGCAGCCGTAACAATCATTTTTTTGCCGAGGTGAGCGGGCGGCTGATCATCGACGGGATCGAGGCCTTGCGTTCCGCGACCTGGAGCTTTCCGTCGTTCAGTCTCGAGAATGTCGCGCAGACCCTGCTGGGCGAGGGCAAGGCCATTGATACGCCTTACCAGCGCATGGACGAAATCAACCGCATGTTCGCCGAGGACAAGCCTGCGCTGGCGCGTTACAACATCAAGGATTGCGAGCTGGTGACGCGCATCTTCGCCAAGACTCAGTTGCTGACCTTTCTGCTCGAACGCGCCACCGTAACGGGCCTGCCCGCTGACCGCAGCGGCGGTTCGGTGGCCGCGTTCTGCCATCTGTACATTCCGCTGATGCACCGCCAGGGCTTCGTCGCGCCTAATCTGGGCGAACGCATGCCGGAGGCAAGCCCCGGTGGTTTTGTGATGGATTCCCAGCCGGGGCTCTATGAGTCGGTGCTGGTGCTGGACTACAAGAGCCTTTATCCGTCGATCATTCTAACCTTTCTCATCGACCCGGTGGGGTTGATCGAAGGCATGCGTCATCCCGAGGACAGCGCGTCGGTGCCAGGCTTTCGCGGCGCGCGCTTTTCTCGCACCCGCCATAGCCTGCCAGCGATCGTGGAACGTGTGTGGCAAGGTCGGGAGACCGCCAAGCGCGAGCACAATGCGCCGTTGTCCCAGGCCCTGAAAATCATCATGAATGCCTTCTACGGCGTGCTGGGGTCAAGTGGCTGCCGGTTCTTCGATCCGCGGCTGGCCTCATCGATCACCTTGCGCGGGCATGAAATCATGCTCAAGACCCGCGACCTCATCCAGGCACAGGGCTATACCGTAATCTACGGCGATACCGACTCGACGTTTGTCTGGCTGGGCCGTCCTCACGGGCAGGAAGAAGCGGCAAGCATCGGCAAGACGCTGGTGCAACAGGTCAACCAGTGGTGGCGCGAGCACCTGCACAATGAATATGGCTTGCATAGCGCGCTGGAGCTGCAATACGAAACGCATTTTCGCCGCTTCCTGATGCCAACCGTGCGCGGCGCGGAGGAGGGCAGCAAGAAACGCTACGCCGGACTGGTCACTCGCGCTGACGGTTCCGAGGAGATGGTCTACAAGGGCCTGGAAACCGTGCGCACCGACTGGTCGCCGCTGGCTCAGCAGTTTCAGCAGGAGCTATACCTGCGCATCTTCAAGCGCCAGCCGTATCAGAATTATGTGCGTGACTACGTGCAGCGCACCTTGTCAGGCGAACTGGATGACCTGTTGATCTACCGCAAGCGCCTGCGCCGCAAGCTCGATGATTATCAGCGCAACGTGCCGCCACACGTGCGCGCCGCGCGGCTCGCCGATGAATACAACGATCAGCAGGGGCGTCCGCGTCAATATCAGAGCGGCGGCTGGATCAGCTACGTGATGACCACTGCCGGACCGGAACCTCTGGAGATTCGTCACGCGCCGATTGACTACGACCATTACGTGACTCGCCAGTTACAACCACTGGCTGATGCGATCCTGCCGTTTGTCGACGATGATTTCAGCACGCTGATCGGCGGGCAATTAGGGTTGTTCTAACGCGCACCGAGCTGCTCGGCGATCCACGGCAGCACCTGCTCGCATGAGGCGTCGATCTTCATTTCAAGCAATTCGTCTGCGCGGGTCTTGCCGTGGTTGATGGCGAAGACCGGTTTGCCCTGTTCGACCATTGCCTTGCACAGGCGGAACGCCGACCAGGCCATCAACGAAGTGCCGACCACCAGCAAGCCTTCCGCCTGCTCGACACTCGTCGTTGCCTTGGCAGCGGTCTGCGGCGCGACGTTTTCACCAAAGAACACAACGTCCGGCTTGAGTCTGTCGCCGTCGCAATGCGGGCAGCGGGGCACACTGAAACCGGCCTCGAAAGCCGGGTCCAGCAGGGTGTCGCCATCGGGTGCCTGTTTGGCATCAACGCCGAGCAGATAGGGGGTTTGCTCGAGCATCTGCTCTTGAATATCCGCCCGCTCGCTGCGTTGCTGACAATCCAGGCACAGCACGCGGTGCAGGCAGCCGTGCAGTTCGATGACGTCCTGGCTTCCGGCCTGACTGTGCAGTGCATCAACGTTCTGGGTGATCAGTCCGCTGATGGCATTTTCAACCTGCAATGCAGCCAGTGCCCGATGCGCGGCATTGGCCTGCGCCGCGCGAATACGCGGCCAGCCCAGCATCGCCCGCGCCCAGTAACGTTGGCGCGCAGCGGGGTTGCCGACAAACTCCTGATACATCATCGGCTGTTTGCCACGCCGGACGCCGTCCTTGTCGCGGTAGTCCGGAATGCCGGACGCGGTGCTGATACCTGCGCCGGTGACGACCAGAAAGGACTTGCCGGTCATTGTCTCGCAAAGTGTTTCGAGCTGACTGTAGGTCGTAGTGTCCAGCATCTTCAAACCTCGAATGACTCATGTTGTCCGGACCTGTGTCTGCCAGATTAGCAGGCGAGTGCGAGCTGTGAGCGGCCAAGGCGAGCGTTGGTTCAATAGACCGTTGTCTACCCGGTGGCGTGCGTGGCAACCTTGGTTCTCTAACACCTTGCCCAGGAAGCTCAGATGCGCTCGTTTCATTTCAAACAACTGGATGTGTTCAGCGATCAGCCTTTGCTCGGTAATCCGCTGGCGGTGGTGCTGGGCGCGGACGGGCTGAGTGATGAACAGATGGCCGCCTTTGCACGCTGGACCAACCTGAGTGAAACCACGTTTCTGCTCAAACCGACAGACCCGCGTGCCGACTATCGTGTGCGTATCTTCACCACACTTGAAGAGCTGCCCTTCGCTGGGCATCCCACCTTGGGCAGCTGTCACGCCTGGCTCGAAAGCGGTGGCGCGGCGCAGGGTGAGGAAATTATCCAGGAGTGCGGAATCGGTCTGGTGCGCATTCGTCGCGAGGGCAGCGGGCTGGCATTCACTGCGCCGCCTTTGTTGCGTTCGGGCGAGGTAGACCCTGAATTGATTGAGCAGATCCGCATCGGTATGAAGCTGGGTGCGGGTGAGATTCTGGATGCGCGCTGGGTGGATAACGGCCCGGGTTGGGTCGCCTTCAGGCTGGCAGATCGCGCCAGTGTTCTGAGCTTGCAGCCGGATTACACACTATTGAGCGGCCTGATACTCGGCGTCGTTGCGCCATGGGACCCGGCAGTCGATGGGGATGAGGCGCAATTTGAAGTGCGTGCCTTTATCCCGGGCGACGGTATGGCGGAAGACCCGGTGACCGGCAGCCTCAATGCCGGAATCGCTCGCTGGTTTCTGGAAGAGGGGCTGGCACCGGACAATTACATCGTCAGCCAAGGCACCGTGCTCGGCCGCAAGGGGCGAGTCTCCATTCAGCGTGTAGGTGAGGATATCTGGGTGGGCGGCTCGACGGTTACCTGCATTGAAGGGCGCGTTTCGCTTTAGGCGCTTGTCGTCATAGACAACACCTAGAGCACGGAATACCGGGTAACAAGAGCCCGAGAGCGAAAGACTCAATCCCTGTGCGCAATCTTTTTGCCACGTCTGGCGGCGATATCGCTGGCCTGGCCGTCGCGTTGTTTGCCAGTCCGGGCCTGGGTGATGAGCGCTGGAATCAAAGGGCCTTCGGGCAGATTCTTCCAGAAGCGCGAAGGGAAGTGGCCCTCCATGACTTTGGGGTTCAGGCGTGCAGGATTGAAGATGTGGCTGTAATAGGTGAGCCACAACTCGCCATGCGGGTCTTCGACCTGCCGAGCCATGGTCTGCCACGTTTCAGGGCAGCGGCGCTCGTGGATCAACTGTTTGCCGTCGTAATACACGCCGTCCTGAGGGGTAGCGATCATCCAGCGGTGCTGGCCCATGCGGCCGATGAAATGCTCACTGGCACTGAGCAGAATATCGTGCGCCGGTTCATGCCAGGCCACGTACTGCGGGCGCATGATGGCCGCGTCATCAGCGACAGGCGGCAAGGCGACAAAACGTAGAAACGCGTGCAGATGATGCGCCTCACGTCTGACCGACTTGAGACGACGGTGCAGCTCGCTGCCGAGTTTGTCGCCGGCCATCATGGCCGTGCGATCACCGTGGGTGACGCGCCACAGCACTTCGTACAACAGGCTCCAGCGCTGATCGCCCCGGTAGCGCGAGGCGCTTTCCAGCAGTTGCACCAATTCCAGCGGAACCCGGGCCTGAAAGGGGCCCTGTTCCTGCGGGTATTCTTCTTCGCTGCCAAACAGGTCGGCGGCGTCCGGTGACTTCCAGCTGACCTGGCTGGGGTCGATCTCATGGCTCAGCAGCCAGCGTGCCTGTTGCCGCCAGGTGCCGAACAGGTCGTCGCAGTCCAGACAGATCATCCCCACAGCCCCATTTGCTGAGGCTGCGGCCGGTCACGCAACTGGTGATGCAGAAATTCGCTGGTGTTTTCCGCATGCGGCGGGTGGTAATCGCTGGTAATGATAAACGGCTTGGCCTTGGCCAGTATGCAGCGCATGCGGGTGAGGTCTTCGTAGCGGATACGCCGCTGCCTGCGCAGCTCGACCAGCCGCTGGGTGGTACGAATGCCGATGCCTGGCACCCGGGCAATCAGCGCCGCGTCGGCCTTGTTCAGGTCCAGCGGAAACACCTGCCGGTTGCCCAGCGCCCAGGCCAGCTTGGGGTCAATGTCCAGCGCCAGGTCACCGGGGCCGCTGAGCAATTCACCTGCAGTAAAACCGTAGCCGCGCAAAAGGAAGTCGGCCTGATACAGCCGGTGCTCGCGCATCAGCGGCGGTGCAGCCAGTGGCACACTGTTGGGGCTGTTGGGGATCGGGCTGAACGCTGAATAGTAGACCCGGCGCAGTTTGAAGTTGCTGTACAGCGACTGCGCGCTGTGCAGGATGGTGCTGTCGTCGGTAGCGTCGGCACCGACGATCATTTGCGTGCTTTGCC
>NZ_LJQT01000350.1:14464-32622 GCF_001400515.1 Pseudomonas meliae
GCGGCGAGCGCGGCTCGTTGCGCACGGTTTGCTCGCCGGTGTAAATGGTTTGCATGGCCTGTTTGATCGACGCGACGTCTTTTTCCGGTGCAAGGGTTTGCAGGCTCAGGTCGGTCGGCAGCTCGATATTGACGCTGAGGCGGTCGGCATAGCGACCGGCTTTTTCGATCAGCGCCGGATCGGCGTCGGGGATGGTCTTGAGGTGGATATGACCGCGAAACTCGTGCACCTCGCGCAACAACCGGGCGACCTCGACCAGTTGCTCCATGGTGTAATCCGCAGAGCGGATGATCCCGGAACTCAAAAACAGCCCGCTGACGCAATTGCGACGGTAGAAGTCCAGCGTCAGGGTGACCACTTCTTCGGGCGTGAAGCGCGCACGAGGCACGTCGCTGGAGCGGCGGTTGACGCAGTATTGGCAGTCGTAAAAGCAGAAATTGGTCAACAGGATTTTCAGCAGCGACACGCAACGGCCATCCGGCGTATAGCTATGGCAGATGCCCATGCCGTTGGTGGAACCCAGACCGGATTTGTCCTGCGAGCTGCGCTTGGGTGCTCCACTGCTGGCGCACGACGCATCGTACTTGGCGGCGTCCGCCAGAATGCTGAGCTTGTCGATAAGCTGCATGAAGTACCCCTTTACTGTTTGCATGTACAGTATAGGGTCGGGTGCAGCTCGACAAGTACCGTACAGCGGGCCTTTACGTATCGCTATGGGTTAACGATTTTCAGCGAGAGTGAAGTCTTGTCCGGACGGGCGCACTCAAGGATGAATGTTATTTAATAACATTTGCGCGATCGGTATGTAATACTGTAACAAATAGTTGCAGGTTACTTTCGCGTGAAAACTCCTTTTGCCTCGATAGCAGGCTCCGTGCTGGCCCAATCGGCCTGGAAGCGGGTCCTGTTTTCTCTTGCGGTGCTGATATTGCTCTGGCTGGCCATCGGCTGGTCGGTGGCCATTCCATGAGTGCAGCCATTGCTCTGGAAAACCTTACTGTGGCCTATGAGCGCCGCCCGGCGGTGCACCACATCAGCGGGCGGTTCGAGGCGGGCAGCCTGACGGCCATCGTCGGGCCGAACGGGGCGGGTAAATCGACCTTGATCAAGGCCATCGCTGGCACCATGAAGCCTGCGCAGGGGCGCGTTGACCGTGGCCGCCTGGCGACCCGCACGATCGGCTACCTGCCCCAGGCCGCAGAAATCGATCGCAGTTTTCCGCTGAGCGTCGCCGATACCGTTTCGATGGGGGCCTGGCACAGCATCGGGCCGTTTCGCAGCCTGACACGCAATCATGCGCGATTAACCGGGGAAGCGCTGAGCACGGTCGGCCTGGAGGGTTTTGAAGGGCGCAGCGTCGGTTCGTTGTCGTCCGGCCAGTTCCAGCGGGTGCTGTTTGCCCGATTGCTGCTGCAGGATGCTTCTGTGATTCTGCTCGACGAGCCATTTACCGCCATCGACGCACGCACCACCCGTGATCTGCTGGAGCTGGTGCGCGCCTGGCATGGGCAGGGGCGCACAGTGATCGCGGTCCTGCACGATATCGAACAGGTTCGTCAGCACTTTCCGCAAACCCTGCTGATGGCCCGTGAAGCCATTGCCTGGGGCGAAACCTCGCAAGTGCTCAGCGCCGCCAACCTGCGCAAGGCGCGCAACATAGCCGAGTACTGGAGCCCGGACGCCTTGCTGTGCGATAGCGAGGGCGAGCGCTCATGATGCTCTATAGCCTGGTCGTCGAGCCCTTTATCGAATTCGGCTTCATGCGCCGCGCGCTGGTGGCATGTCTGGCACTGGGGATTGGTTCCGGGCCGGTGGGCGTGCTGTTGATGCTGCGCCGTATGAGTCTGGTGGGCGATGCCATGAGCCATGCGGTGCTTCCCGGCGCGGCGGTGGGCTTCATGGTCGCCGGTCTGTCGTTGCCCGCGATGGGCTTCGGCGGGCTGATCGCCGGGCTGGCAGTGGCTTTGCTGTCAGGGCTGGTGAGCCGACTGACCTCGCTGCGTGAAGACGCCAGTTTTGCCAGCTTTTACCTGACCTCTCTGGCGGCCGGGGTGCTGATCGTTTCGCTGCATGGCTCCAGTGTCGACCTGCTGCATGTGCTGTTCGGCACCATTCTGGCCATTGATGACACGGCTATCTATATGGTCGGCAGCATTGCTTCCTTCACGCTGATTCTGTTGGCGGTGATCTATCGCCCACTGGTGTTGGAATGCTTCGATCCGGGCTTCCTGCGTGCGGTCGGCGGGCGCGGCTCGCTGTACCACGTGTTGTTTCTGTTGCTGGTGGTGCTGAACCTGGTGGCAGGTTTTCAGGCGCTGGGCACCTTGATGGCCGTGGGCATGATGATGCTGCCGGCAACCGCGGCACGTTTCTGGACCAACTCGCTGAGTGGCCTGATGGTGATTTCGACACTGCTGGCGACCTTGTCAGGCCTGATCGGCCTGATCGTTTCCTACCACCTTGGCGTCGCCTCGGGCCCGGCCATCGTGCTTACCGCCAGTGCGTTCTACGGTCTTTCCCTGTTGTTCGGGCGCACGGGAATCGTGCGCCGACTGTTTCCCAAACCTCACCTGGCTAACTGAAAAGGTACGTCATGAAACGATTGATGGTGTTGAGTTCCATAGCTGCACTGGCGCTGTCTGCGTTCGCCAGCCTGGCCCAGGCCAAACCGCTGGAAGCCGTTGCGTCGTTCACGGTCATCGCGGACATGGTCAGTACGGTCGGCGGCGACCGTGTTCACGTAAAGTCCCTGATCGGCCCGAACGGCGACCCGCATGTCTACGAGCCAACGCCAAGTGATGCTCAGGCATTGAAAAATGCCGACCTGGCGTTTGTCAGTGGCCTGCATCTGGAAGGCTGGATGGATCGTCTCATCAAAGCGTCGGGCTACAAGGGCAAGCCGGTAGTGCTCTCTGAAGGGATCAAGACCCGCAGCATGGACGAAGATGGCAAGCGTATTGTCGACCCGCACGCCTGGAACAGCTCCGCCAACGGGGTGATTTATGTGCGTAACATTATCGCCGCGCTGAAGAAAGCCGACCCGGAAGGAGCAAGCGAGTATCAAGCCAATGGCGATCGCTACATCGTCGAGCTGCAACAACTGGACATTTACGCCCGCGATCAGATTCATTCGATTCCGGCCGCCAAGCGCAAGATCCTCACTTCTCATGATGCGTTCGGCTACTTTGGCGATGCCTATGGCGTGACTTTCCTGTCACCGTTGGGCTTGTCTACCGAATCGGAAGCGTCGGCAGCTGATGTCTCGAAACTGATTCGTCAGATCAAGGCCGAGCATGTCAGTGCCTACTTCTTCGAAAACTCCAGCGACCCGCGTCTGGTCAAGCAGATTGCCGAAGCCAGTGGTGCCCAGCCAGGCGGTGAGCTGTATGTCGAAGCCTTGTCGCCAGCCGACGGCCCTGCGTCAACCTACGCGAAGATGTTCCGTTACAACGTCGATACCTTGACTGCGGCAATGAAGCGCAATCAGTAACCTCGAGAGTCGCCAGCCCCTGGGTTTCAGGGGCTGGGCGACTTCAACGTCCCTAGTTATTGAGAAACTTGAACACGGTGGTCTGGGTGTAGGCTTTGCCTGGGTCCAGTCGTGTGCTGGGGAATTTCGGCTGATTGGGCGCATCAGGATAGTGCTGGGTCTCCAGGGTAAAGGCACCCCAGTGCGGGTAGACCTTGCCCGCCTTGCCATGAATGCTGCCATCCAGGAAGTTGCCGGTATACAGCTGTACGCCTGGCTCTGTGGTGAACAGCTGCAGCCTGCGGCCTGATTGCGGGTCGCTGACCTCGGCGGCCAGTTTCTTCACATCACCCTTAGTGTCGAGTACCCAGTTGAAATCAAAACCGCCTTGTTTGGGTTCGGCATATTTCAACTGCTGGTGATCATCCTTTATGTGCTTGCCGAACGCGGTGGGCTTGAGGAAGTCCATCGGCGTGCCAGCGACGGCAGGCAGTTCGCCGGTCGGGATCAGCTTGTCGTTGACCGGTGTGTAGTGCGAAGCGTGCAGGGTGGCGACCTGTTTGAGTACATCACCACTGTGCCTGCACCCGCCAGGTTGAAATAGCTGTGGTTGGTCAGGTTCAGCACTGTCGGCTTGTCAGTGGTGGCGCGGTAGTCAATCTTCAGCTCGTTTTTCTCATTCAGGCTGTAAGTGACTTCAGTTTTCAATGTGCCCGGAAAGCCCATCTCGCCATCCGGCGACACGTAGGTCAGCTTCACGCCGACCGAATCACCGGTCTTGGTTTCTTCTGCCTTCCAGAGTCGTTTGTCAAAACCCTGAGTGCCGCCGTGCAGGGCATTGGTCTTGTCGTTGAGCGGGACCTGGTAGGTCTTGCCATCCAGGCTGAACTTTCCGCCTGCCAGGCGGTTGCCGAATCGGCCGATGGTCGCGCCGAAATAAACCGTGCCGTTGTCTTGGTAGCCCTGAACATCGTCGAAGCCCAGGACGATATCCTCGACCTTTCCGGCCTTGTCAGGCACCAGCAGCGATTGCAGCGTCGCGCCGTAGGTGATGATGCTGGCCTGCACGCCGTGACTGTTGCGCAGGGTGAATTTCTCGACGGCAGTGCCGTCGGGCAGTTGGCCGAAAGTGCTGTGCTCGCTGGAGAGTGCCGCGGCCTGTGCAGTCAAGGTGCTGATCATCAAGGACAGTCCAAGGGTGCTGAGGAGAGCATGTGTTTTCATCTGATCTGCCTGCTTTTATTGTTATTGGTAAGACTATTTGATCGGATTAAAGCCGATGCATGGATTTATAGCCTATAAAATGCCACTTGAAAAATAAATTGTAATACTATTTAGTAGTGCCAGCTTCACTGAAGCCGGTCGATCCGCTGGATGCCTGCGAAACAGGTCGACTGGGCACGCAGGTTGGACAAGACTGCGACGCAAACATCCAAAAAGTGCCTTTACAACAATAACAAAGGACATTTTTCATGAACTGGCTGCCCGTTTCCGAGCACCGTTTCAAGCTTGCCGAGGGCTCCTTCTGGGATGCCGCAGAGCAGGCCTTGTACTGGGTCGACATTGCCGGTTTTCTGGCTTGTCGGCTGGTTGCCGGGGAGTATCGCCAATGGCGCATGCCCGAGCCGGTGTCTGCGTTTATACCGACCGAGCAGGGCGACGCACTGGTGACTCTGGCCAGCGGCGTGTATCGCCTGGACCTCACATCCGAAAAAACTTCACTGGCGTTGTTTTGCGTCGCAGACCCGACCCCTGGCAATCGCGCCAATGAGGCCCGTTGTGACGCGCGTGGCCGCCTGTGGCTGGGCAGCATGCAAAACAATATCGATGCCGAAGGCGAAGACGTACCTTTGGTCCGTCGTTCGGGCGGGCTGTTCCGGGTTGAATCCGACGCCCGCGTGACGCGTTTGCTGGACGGGCAGGGCATCGTCAATACCCTGCTGTGGAATATCGACGGCAGCGTGCTGTACAGCGCCGATACCCTGGACGAAGTGATCTACCAATACCCTGTGCAGGAAGATGGCTCGCTGGGACCACGTCAGGTATGGGCGGCCGAGCAGGGCCAGGGTTCGCCCGACGGCTCGGCAATGGATGCCGAAGGTTATGTATGGAACGCGCGCTGGGGAGGCAGTTGCCTGATCCGCTTTGCCCAAGACGGCAGTGTCGACCGGGTCATCGAGCTGCCCGTCAGCCATCCCACCAGTTGTGTGTTCGGTGGTCCTGACCTTGAGACACTGTATGTCACCAGTGCAGCGCCTGCCGATGCTCATGGACGGTTCGATGGCGCGGTGCTGATGGCGCATGTCGGCGTCAAAGGAACGCTGTGTCAGCGCTTCAGCGGTTGAAAAAATGCCGCGCCGTCGCCTTTTCTGCGGCGGCGTCGCGGTGGGAAATGCAGGAGTGACATTCGGTTACATAGCGGTCATTCATTATATGGTATGACTATTTAATCGGTTCTCGGACGCCTCCGCGTTTGCAACCGCCACCTCGCTGAACGCTGTAGCTATTCAATAAAAATAAGGAGTTAGCTATGTTGAGTCGTCACGGGATTCGTTCCCTGTGCTGTGCCGCCGTCACCACCGCCATTCTGGGCATGAGTGGCATCACCTCCGCTGCTGATGAAGTCAAAATCGGCTTTCTGGTCAAACAGGCTGAAGAGCCATGGTTCCAGACCGAATGGGCGTTTGCTGAAAAGGCAGGCAAGGAGCATGGTTTTACCGTGCTCAAGATTGCCGTGCCAGATGGTGAAAAGACCCTTTCCGCTATCGACAGCCTGGCCGCCAACGGTGCCAAGGGCTTTGTGATCTGCCCGCCTGATGTCTCTCTGGGCCCTGCAATCGTGGCCAAGGCCAAGGCGCTCGGTTTGAAAGTCATGGCCGTGGACGATCGTTTTGTCGACGCCAAAGGCAACTTCATGGAGGACGTGCCATATCTGGGCATGGCAGCCTTTGAAGTGGGCCAGAAGCAAGGTGCCGCGATGGCCACCGAAGCGAAGAACCGCAAGTGGGATGAGGGCGGGTGGAAAGGCACCTACGCGATCATCAACACTTACAACGAGCTGGACACCGGTAAGAAACGCACTGACGGTTCGGTGAAGGCGCTAGAAGAGGCCGGTTTGCCGAAAGACCACATCCTGTTCACCGCGCAGAAAACTCTTGATGTACCAGGCAGCATGGACGCCACCAACTCGGCGCTGCCAAAACTGCCTGGCGATGCGAAAAACCTGATCATCGGCGGCATGAACGACAACACTGTTCTGGGGGGCGTACGCGCAACGGCGAGCAATGGTTTCAGCGCGAAAAACGTTATCGGGATCGGCATCAACGGCACCGATGCCATTGATGAGCTGAAGAAAAAAGAGAGTGGCTTCTTTGGCTCCATGCTGCCAAGCCCGGACAAGGAAGGCTACAACACCGCGCTGTATATGTATAAGTGGGTCACCGAGGGCGTTGAACCGCCTAAATATACCGCTATGGACGATGTGACACTGATCACCCGCGCCAACTTCCAGGAAGTATTGACCAAGATCGGTCTGTGGAAGTGAGTTGACTGATGGGCCTGATTTTCAGGCCCCTCACACGTGCGAGGAGGTTGGTTTCATGCAACAGGCTATCGAGCAAACATCCATAAACGGTGCCTTGCGCTTCAATGGCATCGGCAAGGTCTTCCCCGGCGTAAAGGCGCTTTCGGACATCAGCTTCGAAGCGCGCCCCGGCAGTGTTCACGCCTTGATGGGCGAGAACGGTGCCGGTAAATCCACGCTGCTGAAAATCCTCGGCGGCTCTTATCAGCCCAATAGCGGCACCTTGCAGATCGGTGAGCAGAGCTACCAGTTCAAATCCACCGCCGAGAGTATTGCGGCGGGTGTGGCGGTGATTCACCAGGAATTGCATCTGGTGCCGGAAATGACCGTCGCCGAGAACCTGCTGCTTGGGCACATGCCCAATCGTTTTGGTTTGATCAATCGCGGTGCGATGTACCGTCGGGCAGGTGAGCTGCTCAAAGGCCTGGCTGACGAAATCGACCCGCGCACTCGCCTGGGTGATCTTTCACTGGGCCAGCGGCAATTGGTGGAGATCGCCAAGGCCATGTCACGCAATGCGCACGTCATCGCCTTTGACGAACCCACCAGCAGCCTGTCGGCACGTGAAATTGACCGGTTGATGGCGATTATCGTGCGGCTGCGCGACGAGGGGCGGGTGGTTCTCTACGTGTCTCATCGCATGGAAGAAATCTTCCGTGTCTGTGATGCCGTAACAGTGTTCAAGGACGGTCGTTTTGTAAAAACCTTTGAGCAGATGGCTGATCTGGATCATGACCGGCTGGTGACCTGCATGGTGGGCCGGGATATTCAGGACATCTACAATTATCGTCCGCGCCAGCATCAAGGGCCTAGCCTGCGAGTGACCGGGTTACTGGGGCCGGGGCTGCACGAACCCGTGAGTTTTGCCGTAGAGAAAGGTGAAGTGCTGGGTTTCTTCGGGCTGGTGGGCGCCGGGCGTACCGAGCTGTTCCGTCTGCTGTCGGGGTTGACGCGCAGCACGGCAGGCACGTTGCAGCTGGACGGCAAACCATTGACGCTCAAGTCCCCACGCGATTCGATCGAAGCAGGCATTCTGCTCTGCCCGGAGGACCGCAAGAAGGAAGGTATCGTGCCGCTGTCCAGCGTCGCGGAGAACATCAACATCGGTGCACGGCCCCGGCATGTGAATCTTGGCTGCCTGATTCAGGGCCGCTGGGAGCGCGACAACGCACGCAGCCAGATCAAGTCGATGAACGTCAAGACACCATCGCCCGAGCAACAGATCATGTTCCTCTCCGGCGGCAATCAGCAGAAGGCGATTCTCGGTCGCTGGCTGTCGATGCCGATGAAGGTCCTGTTGCTGGACGAGCCCACCCGCGGGATTGACGTCGGTGCCAAGTCCGAGATCTACGAGATCATTCACAACCTGGCCGCCGACGGGATTGCGGTCATTGTGGTGTCCAGTGACCTGATGGAAGTCATGGGTATTTCCGACCGCATTCTGGTGATGAGCGAAGGCGCGATCACTGGTGAACTCAACCGCGATGAGGCTGATGAATCGCGACTCCTGCAATTGGCTCTGCCTCGCACGCGCAGCTGATAACCGGTCCCCTGACCATGAACAATAATAAAGAGGTGCATATGTCTACCGAATCCAGCCTGCAGGCTCCCCGTCAGGGCATGAACCTGCGTCGTTTTGCCGATGACTGGGTGATGCTCCTGGCTGCCGTGGGAATCTTCCTGCTGTGCGCCGTGTTCATCGACAACTTCATGTCACCGCTGAACATGCGGGGGCTAGGCCTTGCGATTTCCACCGTGGGCATTGCTGCCTGCACCATGCTCTTTTGTCTGGCGTCCGGGCACTTCGACCTTTCGGTCGGTTCGGTGCTGGCCTGTTCCGGGGTCATCGCCGGGATTGTTATCCGCGACACCGACAGCGTGTTTCTCGGTGTTTCCGCCGCGCTGGCGCTGGGGCTGGTGGTTGGTCTGATCAATGGCATCGTGATTGCCAAGCTGCGCATCAATGCCCTGATCACGACCCTTGCGACCATGCAGATCGTGCGCGGCCTTGCGTATATCTTCTCCAACGGCAAGGCCGTCGGCGTCTCCAACGAGGATTTCTTCATCTTCGGCAATGGCCAGATATATGGCGTGCCGGTGCCGATCCTGATAACCATCGCCTGCTTCATATTCTTCGGCTGGTTGCTCAACTACACCACCTACGGGCGCAACACCATGGCCATCGGTGGCAACCAGGAAGCTGCATTGCTGGCGGGTGTGCATGTTGATCGCACCAAGATCATCATCTTCGCGGTTCACGGGCTTGTCGGGGCACTGGCTGGCGTGGTGCTGGCTTCGCGTATGACCTCGGGGCAGCCAATGATCGGTCAGGGCTTCGAGCTGACCATCATCTCGGCGTGCGTACTGGGCGGTGTTTCGCTGAGCGGCGGCATCGGCATGATTCGCCATGTAATCGCTGGTGTGCTGATTCTGGCGATCATCGAGAATGCGATGAACCTGAAGAATATCGATACGTTCTACCAATACGTGATTCGCGGTACGATTCTGTTGCTGGCGGTGATCATCGACCGACTGAAACGTCGCTGAACCTGTTGGCCGCTGTTATGGCATTGCTGTTTAGTCGCGAGGGCATGAGCGACAGGGATGGAGATGCAAGTAGCGGCTGAGTTCAGGGGGCTGATCACTTGCAGAGTGGACAGGTAACAACGGTATTGTTCTATAACAGTGCAGCCGCAAAGTGACTACTTTGCGGCTGTTTTTTAACCGGTGCTTTTAGCCGCGAGGCGGGCAAGGGAGGCCGGTATCGTCGCAGGCGGTGTTGATACGTAAGCCGTTTTTCAGCCTCGTCGCTACTTGCAGTGGTGCAGATGTGGTGCGGGTGGCTTCAGTCTTGCCGGCCTCTTGCACGAGCGCGTGTTTGCCATCGACAGCTGGTGCGGTTTGTATACCGGTGGCGGCAAATGCCGTGCCCTGCAGGCCGATGATTGCAATGGTTGTCACAACGAGAGCTTTCAATGCGGACTTTGCTGTTACTCGGTTCATGATGTTTTCTCTGCGTGGCTTAATGATGGGGTGGCTACAAATAACTGCATTGAAGTTTCTGAATAGCAGGTTATTGGTCACGTGAATAATGTATATTTTTTTTATGACGGTAAGGCTGTTTTTTTGGCCTGTGAAAAAAATTTAACTTAGCGTGCTTATTAATAGTGTCGCACCGTTAATCTCATGATGTTTCTCATGCCATTCATGACGCTGAAGTTATAGAGGCTTGCTGTCGAATTTACCGGTACTGCACTAGCCGAGTCCGGAAATCCAGCTCCGCTCTAGTGCCTGGCGTCGGCATCGACTCCAGGGTCAGCGTCCACCGAAATCGTTCGCAGATGCGCCGCACCAGAAAAAGCCCCAGGCCTTTCCCGGTGCCCGCTCTGGTCGAGTTTCTCAGCATAGACAGGTAGTGGAGGGACGCCTGCGCAGTGTCGAAGCCTTCGCCCGAGTCGGTCACGCTCAATACACCGTCCTTGAGGCGTACGGTGATTGTTCCGTCATAGGTGTTTTCGGCAGCGTTACGCAACAGGTTGCCGATGGCAATGCGTAACATCGCCTCGGGCACTTGCAGGCAAAGCGTCTGGTGGATGTGCACCGAAAACTGCACGGGTTTGCCGTCCAGAAGGTGTTGGTGGTCCTTGACCAGGCCGGGCAACAGGCGGTCCAGCTCGACGGGGTCGTCCGGCGCTGAGGACATGGGCTCGCGCGACAAATACAGCAGCGCGACCATGATCTCGGTCAGGTTATCCACGGTTGCCCGCATGCGTTGAATCGGTGGCGCTGCACACGCGGGTAGCGCTTGCCTGGCCAGCACATCCAGCGCGCCGCTGATCACCGCGATCGGCGTACGAAACTCATGACTGGCCTGATCGAGAAGGGCGCGTTCCCGGGCCATGAATTGCTCGACCCGTTCCAGATGTGCGTTTATACCGCAGGCAATGTCTTTGAGTTCTTCCTGGTCGTATTGCACTGGCAGGCGTTGCGAAAGGTTTTCCGGATCGAGTTGCTTCATGCCTAGCGCAAGCGCCTGAACCGGGCGGTGCAGGCGCACAGCCTATGCCCCTCCAGCGGGAACATGCAGCCTTATCAACTGCACTGGGTTCGCGATCCTGGGCTCAAAGCGAATTTGGCGGTCGCTTGCAACGGCCAGAAAGCTGCAGCATCAGCGGCCGAGCTCATCGTGATCGTGGCGAGTCCTGCGCTGGGGTTGCGTACAGCCAACGCACAACTCGACCACGTTGAAGGTTCGTCTGTGTTGGGAACAGATTCGAAGGCCTACTACCGCAAACAGATAGGTATGTTTCAGAAGGTTCTCGGAGTGGGATCTTCTGTCTTGTGGTCGCCGATTGTTGCGCTTGCAGCGCTGATCCGACCGACCCTCTCGCTACTCCCCATCGGCCATATCGGCGGTCGGCAACGGGCGGCACGCAATGCCATCTTCGCAGCTCAAACCATCATGCCTGGCGCAGCCGCGAAGGGCATCGATACGTGCCCGATGGAAGGATTTTCAGGCGCGAAAGTTGCCAAACTTCTCCAGCTGCCAGGTGGTGCCGTCATACCGCTGGTTATCGCTCTTGGCTATCGAGCAGACGATGCAAGAATCGAAGAGCGGTGGCGCAATCCGATTTCAGACATCGTCGTTACACACTGAAGTAAAGCCTGACTCACGCGCGTGGCATGCATCACAAATGCCGTTCAGCGCGGGTGTGAAACCAGCACTGAACTGCCTAATCGGGTCAGTCCATAAAGCGCGGCTCCGACAGCGAGCATCATGCCGGCACGCAACCAGGTTTCAGGGCCTTGCTGGGTCAGCAAAAGCAGGCAGGAAAGAATCGCCAATACCGGAATGACCCAGTGAACCTGAAAATGGCCGGCGTCGACCTTGTCGCGCTTGAGCACCAGAACCGCGATATTGACGCTGAGAAACACGAACAGCAGCAATAACACCACGGTTTCAGCGAGCGTGGTGAGGGTGCTGGTAAAGGACAGCGCGATGGCAACCACTGTGGTTGCGAAAATGGCCACGCCGGGTGTGCGCCGTTGAGGCAGAACCGAGCCCATCACAGCAGGCAACAGCCCTTCACGAGCCATCCCGAAGGTCAGTCTGCTGGCCATGATCATGGTCAGCAGTGCGCCATTGGCAACCGCAATCAGCGCGATCACCGCGAACCATGGGGCAGGTATCCCCAACCCTGAAGCACTGACGACATCCATCAGCGGGGCCTGCGAAGCTTTCAACTGTTCGACGGGCAGCACCATGGCCGCGCCCACGCCGACCAGCATATAAACCGCGCCTGCAATGAGCAGCGCACCGAATAGCGCCCGTGGATAAACCCTGCGCACATCCTTGATCTCTTCGGCCAGGTTGGCAGACGTTTCAAAGCCCACAAATGAATAAAATGCCAGTAGCGATGCGGCAAGAATCGCGGTGGCGGGTGAGTTCGTGTCCAGTTCGAATACACGTTGCGGCACACCATTGCCCTGACTGACAAACCAGACTGCGGCCGCAATCACCACTCAATCAGGGTCATTACCAGATTGGCCGACAACGACTCCTTGATGCCACGCGCATTCAACAGCGCAACAATCACCAGAAAGCCCACACATACCCACTGCGCCGGCCAGCTCACCAATGCCTGGAAATAGTCGCCGGCAAACGCGACCGCCAGCCCGGCAGCACTGGGACACCTGCCGCCACCATGGAAAAACCGACCAGAAACGACAGCAGTGGCTTGCCAAAGGCTTTTTCGGCGTACACCGCCGCACCGCCCGCACGAGGGTATTTAGTCACCAGTTCCGCGTAGGATGCAGCGGTCAGCAAGGCGAAGCACAGGGCAATCAGCAGGGGTGCCCAGATGGCTCCGCCGACCCGTCCGGCGATGGTGCCTGCCAATGCATAGACGCCAGACCCCAGCACGTCACCGAGGATGAACAGTGTCAGCATCGGTGCCGTGATTGCCCGGCGCAGCGACGGAGTTTCGGGAGGAGTGGCCATGGTGAAAGAATCCTTTCTCGGCAGTTACAGGAGGTCTGTAAGGAAGATCGTGATGGTCCGGGTAAATTCAACGTGATCGCGAGAGGCCCGGATCAGCGGTGCTTTTTGCCGGAACAGGCATTTGAATAACCACTGCACTTGAACATGCAGCATGAACCAAGAGGCTTTTTCAGGGTCCTATCTGGGCCTTGAAATTCATGGCGTGCCTTTTCCTTTTCGAGTCTGTGTTCATGCCTGAATCGCACCGTTATTTCTGGCGCATGTGCGTGTACCTCGTGCCTCTGCTGCCCATGTACGCCAGCCATGCCAGTGCCAGTGACGAGCGACAACTGGTCCAGGCCATCAACGATTTTCGGGGGCAACCTCAGCGCTGCGAAGCACGGATGACAAAAATCTCCAGAGCGCTGACGCTCAACACCAGCGTAGCGTTGCCGATCAATTTCGCTGGCAGTTCACGTGATGCGCTCAAGGCATCCGGTTACCAGGCGGTCACCGTCCGGACCATACGACTTGCGGGTGCGCAGAGCGCTGGTGAGGCATTCGGCATGCTCGAAAAACGCTATTGCGGCGCTTTGCTTGACCCGCAATACGCCGACATCGGTATCACTCGCGAGCGTGGCGACTGGCGTGTGGTATTGGCGAAACCGTTGATCGACGAAAGCCTGGAAGATGTACGCTCGGCTGGCCGCATACTTCTGGCGCAGGTCAATGCCGCGCGAGCCAAGCCGCGCATGTGTGGCAAGCAGCCGTTTCCTTCGGCCAGACCGCTGAGCTGGAACACGACCCTGGAAATGGCTGCACAGGGGCACAGCCAGTCGATGGCCAGCGAGAATTACTTCACGCATCGCGGCTTTGATAACGATTCACCGGCAGATCGCGCCCGTGCGGCAGGTTACGGCGGACGGCAGATCGGTGAAAACATCGCAGCAGGGCAGAGCACCGCCAGCAAGGCAATGGCCAGCTGGCTGGCCAGCCCGGGACATTGCGCCAACCTGATGAACCCGATGTTTACCGAGGTCGGCGCGGCCTATGCGACGGCTACCAACGCCGATTACGGTGTGTACTGGACCATGCTGTTTGGCGCTCCCTGATCAACCGAAAAGCCGCCTGAACGGCGGCTTGTCGAACATGCATGAATGGCTCAGACCTTCGAGCCGCTCCAGCGCGGTGCTTCTCTCAATTCGTCACGCTTCTGTTGAACCGGCGATTTGTGTGGCTCGCCGTATTCCACGTGTAACGTGTCATCAAGGCGGTTGGTGGAAGAGCCGCCTTCCTGCGGCGTTTCGTCGAAATGCTTCCACTCGGCACTCTGGAAGCGGAACAGGCTGTCGTCTTCAGGCGCTTCGCGTTCGCGATAGTGGTGGATCGAGTAGTGTGCATATTCGACCTTGTCGCCCCAGTCGGACTGCAGCAAACCGTCTGCCGCCAGATCGCGATACCAGTCGTTTTCCTTTTCGGATGCTTTCTGCTTTTTGTTATGGTCGACGAAATAGCCAATGATCCCGCCAACGACAGCAATCACAACGCCGACGAGGAAGAATGGCCCGGCCAGCGCGGTGGCCGCCGCGCCGCCTGCACCCACCAGCGCCGCAGTTCCCAGTACGCCGGCTGACGCGCCGAAGGCGCCGCCGGCAATTTGCAGGCCGCCTGCGGCCTGAGCGAGCTTGTCGCCTGACTTCACGCCGTCCTTGATGGTGAATGCACCCAGTACGATATCGGCAAAACCACCAGCCAGATCCGTTGCAGGCCCCAGCACTTTGACGACCGAGCCCGCGATTTTATTGGCAGTTCCAGAGGGCAGTTTGGCCCCTGAAGCCTGCACGGCGTCATCCAGCCGCTGGGTGATGCCGCCCATGGCCTGGCGTTCCGCTTCTGCACCGCCAGCCATGTCGCCCAGCGTCGAATTGAGCCGATATTCATCAGTCGCATCCAGTGCGGTGCGGATCTCGCTCAGGTTGCTTGCGGAAATGCCGCTGACCCTGACTTCCTTGGCCTTGCCAAAGCTTTCCTTGCCCCAGATCTCCGGTAACGTCTTGTCCAGCCCCAGCATGTCCACCAGGCCGCCTTTGCCCATCAGGTCGCCAACCTGATCAGCCAGACGTACGAAATGGCTGGCACCGCCGGCAAAGCTCAGAAAGTCCTTGGCAATGCCCAGGCGCTGAATCGGTGTCTCGCCTAGCTTGCCGCCGTTGCCGACCAGTTGATAAATCGCCGAGAACAGCGACACGCCTGCTGCAACGGAGCCCATGACGCCTTTGCTATTGAGCGTATTGAAGATTTCGCCCAGTTTGCCGCGATCAGCGACCGGTATGTAGGGTTTGGAAAGGGCTGTCTTGATGTCTGCTTCGCTGACCTTGCCGTTTTTCTGATAGGCATCACCGACCTCCTTGAGCGCTTTGGCGATGTCTGCGAGCTTGGCGTTGCCCACGACACCTTCCTGAAGGAATTTTTCGAAGGTGGGCTGCAGGAAGCGCGGCATATCGACCAGAAAGCCCTTGAGCTCTGCCTTGAGCAGGCCGAACAGGTCCTTGGTGGCGAGGGCGTTATTCTCGTCGCTGATCTTCGACGGGTCGGCGACCAGATCGTTGAGATCGCTGGTCAAACCGTCGGCCTGAATAGACTGTGCCGCCTTGCTGGCGCCTTCTGGATCGACCAGCGCAAGTGAGGACAAGGTGTCGCTCAGGTCTTTCTGCGCCTCTTGGCCAAGGCCCTGCTTTTTCAGGTCCTTGAGGTAAAGTACGTAATCGGGATTGGCGGTGAGGTCGAGCAGCTTCTGCTTGATTTCGTCCTTGTTGGGCACTTTGCCCAGTGCATCGGTCATCTTGCTCTGGTAGTCCTGCTGCACGGTAGGATCAGAGAACAGTGTGGTCAGTTGTTCTTGCAGCTTGCCGCCATCGATGATGTCGTGCATGTCGGCCGAACTGAGTTGGGTCTGTTTGCTGTCGAATTCGCGCCAGGTGCCGCCGAAAGCGCCTTTGGCCTCTTCATAACCGGTCAGGCCGCGACCGTTGTCATAAGCAGCCTGCGCCTCGATTGCCCTGACCAGTTTTGCGCGAGGGTCATCCTTGGCAATATCCCCTTTGTTCACACCGTCGCGGTATTGGTCGAGCAGTTCCTTGGTCGCCAGTTCGCCGACGTTCAGCTCTTCGGAATTCTCGTCATCCTTGTCGGCTTTCACGCCGGTTTTCTGCCCCATCAGATCCAGCTCGGCCACGGGCGGCAAGTTATGCCGACTGCGGGTTTCACCGATATTGCCGGTGCCCAGCTCATTCCATTTTTCCACCACGTCATCGTACAACTGCGGGCTGGAATCCTTGGAGACGATGAACTTGCCATCGCCGTTCTCGAAACGAATCAGACCCGCGCCCAATTCGTCCGGTGAACCGATGGTTATGTCCTGATTCTTCAAAAAGTCATGAGGCTCTGCCAACGTGTAACCTTCTTCCCGGCTGCTGTTGATCTTGTTCCAGGCGTCATGGAGGGTGGTTACTTTGTCAAATAGTTCAGGGGTCAATGCTTCAGTGACGACAATCCGCTCACCGCTCTGATTCTGATAGCTGATCTGGCTTCCTTCCTGGCCAGACACCCAAGTGAACTGTGTAATGTCGTTCAAGCTGGGAATGGGGGTGTTGCGGTCAGCAAGAATCTGCCCTTCGTTGACTGCTGTTTCCATCGCAGCTCTTTTTTGCGGGTCCGACACTATGGTTTGCAGCGCTGCCAGATAATCGAACAACTTCGGATTGTCGTCACGGGTGACCACAACCTTCTCTCCGTTGTGCTCGTAACGGATAGTGTCCGGGCCGACCTCATTCAACGGGCCGACGGTGGTGCCGAATACGGGTGGCCATACTTCGTTGTCACCCGCCCTGCGATAACCTTGCGCTTCGCTCGTGTTCAGCCCGGTCAGGGTATTGAAAGCGTCTTTGGCCGCGCTGTACAGCTCAGGATTGTCGCTCTTGGCCACGACGATTTTATTGCCGTCACGGTCGACATAACGCATCACGCCCGGCCCGACTTCATCCACTGGGCCGACCACTGCAAAGCCTGCAATGTTTTCCGGCGGCTTTTCGTCCGCGCCTGCCACCCTGTAGCCTTCGCGCTGACTGCTGCCTACGCCGGATAGCGATTTGAAATCCGATGCCACCTGTTTGAAGTGTTCCGGGTTCTGTTGCTGCGAAACGATGACCTTGCTGCCATCGGCGGCTTCATAGCGAATCAGCCCCGGCCCCATTTCGTCCGGTGCTCCGATACGGGCATAGCCGCTCAGCGTCGCTGGCGCGGCAGCATCAGCTCTGGCTGGGGAGTAGCCAGCAGCCACACTGGCCCTGAAACCTGCCACTCGGGGTTGGTCTTCGACGACCTGACGATAGAGCTCCGGGCTGGTGGATTTGCTTACCAGTACCTGATCACCTTCCTGGGTGATGTAGCGCACTGTGTCAGCCGCCACAGTGCCGGGCTTTTCTATCGATGCGTAACTGCCCAGCGCAGGTGCCTTTTCGTCTGCGCCCGCTGGCCGGTATTGGCCGCCGTTGCGGTTGCTGGTCTGCAGCACCTGGTTGAATCGCGTTCGGGCATTCGTGCCCGGTGCGGGGGGCGGAAGAGGGCCAGGCGCCGGGCTGATCGTGGACGTCGACATAGCATATAACTCCTGTTGTTAACCGCTGGACGTGGAGCAGGCGACTCAATAATTGAGTGCCGCGAGGCGAACGAAACCCTGTGTTCAATGACGAACTCTTTATTCGTGTGAATAGTTTGAACGGCGTCTCGTTTTCAAATCAAAAGAACAGGGCTTATGGGTCGACACTATCATTCCGACAAGTGAAGTGGCGGATCGCTAATCTCTTTTCACAACAATTCACACGCGTCGATAAATAATAAAGGCTCTGGCGAACACCCCGTAAACGTTGGAGCCCCGTCTCGTGGTACATAAAGAATTAATATCACCAGAAATAAACCAGAAATAAATATCACTTTGATATCTCTGTGGATTTGCGGTATTAATTCGTTGTGAAATCTGATTTCACAACGTTTCACAGCATCGAACAAGTTTCGCTGATTACTATTAATTGGCAGCGCGGCAAATAGCTTAGGGAGACGCTGAACAA
>NZ_LJQT01000233.1:0-39837 GCF_001400515.1 Pseudomonas meliae
TTAGGAAGTCTTTTTCAGAGTTTCCTTGGCGGCGAATCTCAAAATGCAGTTTCACCCGGTCAGTTCCTGTTGACCCCATCTCGGCAATCGTTTGCCCTGCCTTGACCTGTTGACCTTCCCGTACCAAAAGCCTGCGATTATGACCGTAGGCACTGACGTAGGTATCGCTGTGTTTGATGATGATCAATTCGCCGTAGCCCCGTAATCCACTTCCGGCGTAAACAACTGAACCATCAGACGCTGCCAAAACAGGCTGTCCCAAATCACCAGCGATATCAATTCCTTTATTCAAACTGCCGTTTGAGGAAAATTTTCCTATCAAAATGCCACTTGAAGGCCATATCCAACCCGTCGGAGACTTGCCGGCCGGGCCTGTCCCGGTGGTCGCAGAAGGAGGTATTACCACAGGTACAACCGCAACAGGCTTGGAAATAACCGTAGTTTTGACGGACCCGGAACTGCTGGTGCTGGTTGATGTAGAGGTCACGGGACGTCCTGCGCCAGAAGTCGACGCTACGTCCTGCGTTGAAGAGGAGCGCCCGTCAAAGCGAATTGTCTGACCTGGCTTGATGGTAAACGGCTCGGGGATCTGATTACGGGCAGCCAGCGCTTTCCAGTCCCAGCCGTAACGGAATGCAATAGAAAAAAGCGTGTCACCGCGCCTGACCACGTATTGGCCGGTGGTTACCGTCGGGCGCTGGGCAACGGCATTACCGTTACGATCAACGACACGAACACCACCTGAAGGCGTGCTGGAGCAGCCGACCAAAAGGACACTGAGAGCAATGCCAATCACCAGACGCTGATAACTTCTTGAAGACCTGAGCTGCTGAATGACTGTGAGACTCACCCGCCACTCCCTTTACTGGTGACTGAATTCAAAAAAGATGCCTATTGTGCCGTAATAGCGACGGGCAGCCAGTGATTAACCGTTGAAAAAACGTTGTTATGTATCAATCAGCTACATGGAATGATGCCATCAGGCCATTCAACATTCCGGGCCGCGCGCTGTAGACCAATGACTGAAGCCAGAATTCACTGTTTACCGCAGACAATCTTCACGCGATTGGCCCGTTGAGCAGTGGCACGAAGCGCACAGCCCCCAGTACGTGCCGGGAAAAACCGTTTTCTTCACGGATGATCAGCATCAATTGCTGAACCTCTCCCGAACCCACCGGTATGACCAGCCGACCTCCAGGTGCCAGTTGATCAAGCAGCGCCTGCGGTACGTCGGTTGCCACTGCCGTGACGATAATGCCGTTATAAGGTGCCAGAGCAGGCCAGCCTTCCCAGCCGTCGCCCCAGCGGAAAACCACATTACGCAGATTGAGCTCGACCAGACGCTCCTTGGCGCGGTCCTGAAGGACTTTGATACGCTCGACCGAAAATACACGCTCCACCAGCTGCGCCAGCACCGCGGTTTGGTAGCCCGACCCTGTACCGATCTCCATGACCTTGTCCAGCGGACCTGCTGCCAATAACAGCTCGCTCATCCGCGCGACCATGTAAGGCTGGGAAATCGTCTGGTTGTGGCCGATGGGCAGCGCTGTGTCTTCATAAGCGCGATGCGCCAGCGCTTCATCGACAAACAGATGCCGGGGCGTCTTGCGAATGACGTCCAGCACCCGCTGGTTGGAAATACCCTCTTCGCAGAGGCGCTGGATCAGACGTTCACGGGTGCGCTGCGAGGTCATCCCGATCCCGCGACGCAATAGATCATCCTGCTCGCGCGACATCAACGAAGATCCTCCAGCCAGGTATTCAAGCTGCTGAATCCGTCCTGATAAGTTCGATCCAGCTGCAACGGCGTAATCGATACATAACCCTGTATGACCGCATGGAAGTCGGTACCAGCACCGCCGTCCTCGACATCGCCGGCAGCGGCAATCCAGTAGCCGGCACGACCACGCGGGTCGACAACCTTTACCGGCGCCGCAGCACGGGCACGGTGCCCCAGTCGGGTCAGTTGAATGCCGCGGATATGCTCAAGCGGCAGGTTCGGAATATTCACGTTCAGTACCGTGCGGGGTGGCAGGTCGAGTTGCTCATGGGCCTCAACCAGCAAACGCGCATAATGCGCCGCCGTCGCCAGATTATCCGGCTGACGTGACAAAAACGAAAAGGCAAAAGACGGACGCTGCAGAAAACGCCCTTCAAGCGCTGCAGCGACCGTTCCGGAATACAGTACATCGTCGCCCAGATTGGCACCCAGGTTGATACCTGAAACCACCATGTCCGGTTGATTCTCCAATAACCCATGAATCCCCAGATGCACGCAGTCGACCGGCGTACCATTGAGACTGATGAAGCCATTGGCCAGTGCATGTGGGTGCAAGGGCCGGTCGAGTGTCAGGGAACTGCTGGCACCGCTTTTGTCCTGATCAGGGGCGATCACCACGCACTCGGCATAGTCCGCCAGCGCCGCATGGAGCGCGACAAGACCGGGCGCGTTCACCCCGTCATCATTTGATATCAGAATACGCATGAGCTGTCCGTCTGCCCAACCGGCACCAGATCAATGAGTTCGCGCACTAAAACGGTGGCGAAGCATCCGGGCGGAAGGACGAATTCCAGTTGCAGAATGTCAGACTCGGGATAATGCCACGTCAGCCGCCCAATGGGCAGTCGCAGGATGCGTCGTTCGTGCTCCATGCCCGCTCTGACCAGCCAGTCACGCAACGCAGACTCATCATTGGCGATGGCATTTTCCAGTTCTGCCGTCGCGCCACCGGCTGGCGAAGGGCCTTCACCCCACTGTGGCCCGGTAGGGTGCAGATCGAGAATCGCCAGCCGAGGATCGCTGCACTCATCAACGCCCGCCGGAAAAAAGCTGCGGCTGTCGGTGAAAGCCAGCAAATCCCCTACCTGAGCCTTTTCCCAGCTGCCATCGGCAACGCGGGCTGCCAGTACTCGATTGAACAGGTAGCTGCGCGCCGTGGATAACAGTCGCGAACGCACCGCACGTTGCTCGGGCAGCGCTTTGCGGGCAGCGTAATCGCGTGCCTCGCCAAGATTTCCACCCTGATAACCGAAACGCTGCGCGCCGAAATAATTGGGGATGCCCTGCCGGGCAATGGTTTCAAGACGCTGATTCAAAGCGTCCGTGTCGGCATCCAGTTGCGTAAGCCGCAACGTAAAGCCATTCGCAGCGTGAGCACCGCGTTGCAGCTTACGCTTGTGTCGAGTGCTTTTGAGAATCTGCAGCGTATCGTCCTGCGCGGCCGACAGATCAGGATCGGCCTTGCCCGGCAGTTGAATGCTGAACCACTGGCGGGTCAGTGCCTGGCGGTCCTTGAGACCGGCATAGCTGACCGTACGCAACTGCACCCCCGCGGCCCGGGCCAGCCGACGTGCCGCCTCTTCGGTATTCAGGCCGCGTTTTTCGACCCACAGCCATAAATGCTCGCCATCGCCTGAAAGCGGAATGTCCAGCACTTCGTCGACCTGAAAGTCTTCGGCAGTCGCCTTGAGGGCTGCACGACCCAGTGCATCGCCGTAGGCCCTGGGGCCAAGCAGTTCAAGTTCATTCATGCGCGCAGCAACAACGCAACGGCATGCACCGCGATGCCTTCTTCACGTCCGGTAAAGCCGAGTTTTTCTGTCGTTGTCGCTTTCACGTTCACCTGGTCCAGCTCAACCTGTAGATCTTCAGCGATCAAGGCACGCATGGCATCGATATGCGGTGCCATTTTCGGTGCCTGGGCAACGATGGTGGCGTCGACATTACCGACTTTCCAGCCTTTGCCGTGGATCTGCTTGAGGACATGACGCAGCAGCACGCGGCTGTCGGCACCTTTGAACTGCGGATCGGTGTCAGGAAAGTGCTTGCCGATATCGCCCAGTGCCGCGGCCCCCAGGAGCGCATCGCTCAGGGCATGCAGCAGGACATCGCCATCGGAATGGGCCAGCAGGCCGAACCCGTGTGCAATCCGCACGCCGCCCAAGGTAATGAAGCCGCCTTCAGCGAAACGGTGCACATCATAGCCATGGCCAATACGCATAAAAAAACGCCCTGAAAAAAGTCAGGGCGTGATTCTACCTGCTTTGGCGCTCGTTAGCTGTTCAAGGCTTCAGCGTGATGCCTTAGATGGTCTTCGATGAAGCTGGCGATGAAGAAATAGCTGTGGTCATAACCTGGCTGCATCCGCAAGGTCAGCGGATAGTTCGCAGCCTTGGCGGCCTGAACCAGAACTTCAGGCTTGAGCTGATTGACCAGAAAGTCATCACGATCACCCTGATCAACCAGCGTAGGCAGTTTTTCCGACGCTTGCCCAATCAACACACTGGCATCCCACTCGCGCCAACGCGAACGGTCTTCACCCAGATAACGGGAGAACGCCTTTTGCCCCCACGGGCAGTCAATCGGATTGCTGATCGGCGAGAACGCCGATACCGACCTGTAGCGACCGGGATTGCGCAGTGCGCAGACCAGCGCCCCATGCCCGCCCATCGAGTGCCCGCTGATACTGCGCGCCTCTGACGCCGGGAAGTGCTCTTCGATAAGGGCTGGCAGCTCCCTGACGACGTAATCATGCATCTGGTAATGCCGCGCATATGGCTGTTCGGTGGCATTGAGATAGAAGCCTGCCCCTTGACCGAAGTCCCAGGCACCCTCAGGGTCGTCTGCTACGTCGGCACCGCGCGGGCTGGTGTCGGGTGCCACGATAATAATGCCCAGCTCGGCAGCGAGCCGGTGAGCGGCGGCTTTCTGCATGAAGTTCTCGTCGGTGCAGGTCAGACCGGACAACCAGTACAGCACCGGGAGCTTGCTGCCCTGCTCTGCCTGGGGCGGCAGATAGACCGCAAACACCATGTCACAACCCAGTACTTGAGAGTGGTGTTTGTAACGCTTGTGCCAGCCGCCGAAGCTTTTCTGGCAGGAAATATTTTCCAAAGGCATGTCGCTTCCTCCAGTTGCAAGCGGCAAGCTACAAGCATGTAACAAATCTTCGTGCTTGCCGCTTGCCGCTGCTCCTCAAAAATGAATGACGGTGCGGATGCTTTTGCCTTCATGCATCAGGTCGAACGCCTTGTTGATGTCTTCCAGGCCCATGGTATGGGTGATGAACGTGTCCAGCGGGATTTCACCGGTCTGCGCCATGTCGACATAGCTTGGCAGTTCGGTGCGGCCACGCACGCCACCAAATGCCGAACCGCGCCAGACGCGTCCTGTCACCAGCTGGAACGGACGGGTAGAGATTTCCTGACCGGCACCGGCCACGCCGATAATGACCGACTCGCCCCAGCCCTTGTGGCAGGATTCCAGCGCTGCACGCATCAGTTGCACATTACCGATGCACTCAAACGAGAAGTCGACGCCGCCATCGGTCATGTCAACAATGACTTCCTGAATAGGACGGTCGAAATCTTTCGGATTGACGCAGTCAGTCGCGCCCAACTGTTTGGCGATCTCGAACTTGGCCGGGTTGATATCGATGGCGATGATTCGAGACGCTTTGGCTTTGACCGCGCCGATCAACGCTGAGAGGCCGATACCGCCCAGACCGAAGATCGCTACGGTATCGCCAGGCTTGACCTTGGCAGTGTTGAGCACCGCACCGATACCGGTGGTGACACCACAACCCAGCAGGCAGACTTTTTCCAGCGGTGCCTGTTTGTCGATTTTGGCCACCGAGATTTCCGGCAGTACGGTGTATTCGGAGAAGGTCGAAGTGCCCATGTAGTGGAAAATCGGCTCGCCCTTGTAGGAAAAACGCGTGGTGCCATCCGGCATCAGGCCTTTACCCTGCGTGGCACGAATCGCCTGACACAGGTTGGTCTTGCCCGAACGGCAGAATTTGCACTGGCGGCATTCCGGGGTGTACAGCGGAATAACGTGATCACCGACCGCGACAGAGGTGACACCTTCGCCAATGGCTTCGACAATCGCACCGCCTTCGTGGCCGAGGATCGATGGGAAAATCCCTTCGGGATCGGCACCGGAAAGTGTGTAGGCATCGGTATGGCAGACGCCGGAAGCCACTACTTTGAGCAGCACTTCTCCGGCCTTGGGCATGGCGACATCGACTTCAACGATCTCCAATGGCTTTTTGGCTTCAAAAGCGACAGCAGCGCGCGACTTGATCATCAAACTTCTCCGACGGGTAAAAACAAGGTTTGCAGTGTAGTACAGTGCCAATTGGCGAGTAATACGGCTAAAAGCAAAACATTAATGCTGTACAGGGATAATCCATGCACATCAATCGCTGGGAAGGTCTGGACGAATTCGTTGCGGTCGCTGAATGTGCCCAGTTCACAGCGGCAGCACAAAGGCTTGGGGTTTCCTCGTCACACATCAGCCGCCAGATCGTGCGCCTTGAAGAACGACTGCAAACCCGTTTGCTTTATCGCAGCACGCGCAAGGTCGCGCTGACCGAGGCTGGTCAAACTTTTTTGCATCACTGCCAACCTTTGCAGGACGGTCGCGAAGAAGCACTGCGCGCTGTAGGCGATCTGGCCAGCGAGCCAAAAGGGTTGCTGCGCATGACCTGCGCTGTGGCTTATGGCGAGCGCTTCATCACGCCCCTGGTGACACGCTTCATGGACCTGTATCCGCACTTGCGGGTCGACATTGAGCTGAGCAACGAAACGCTTGATCTGGTGCATGAAGGGATGGATCTGGCGATTCGCCTTGGCCGGCTACAGGATTCGCGCATGGTTGCAACCCGCCTCGCGCCACGGCAAATGTACCTGTGTGCTGCGCCTTCCTACATTGAACGCTACGGGCGACCTCACAGCCTGTCGGAACTGAATCGCCACAACTGTCTGGTCGGGGGCAGCGATACCTGGCAACTTCAGCAGAATGGCCGCGAGTTTTCTCAGAGAGTACAGGGCAACTGGCGCTGCAACAGCGGTCAGGCGGTGCTGGATGCCGCGCTACATGGGGTTGGCCTGTGTCAGTTGCCGGACTATTACGTGCAGAAACACCTCAATGACGGAACGCTGGTTTCATTGCTGGAAGCCCATCAACCGCCCAATACTGCCGTTTGGGCGCTCTATCCGCAGCAAAGGCACCTGTCGCCCAAGGTACGCAAGCTGGTGGACTATCTTAAAGAAGGATTGGCGATGCGCGATGAGTATCGCCCGTAGCTAATGGCCGAACTCAGTGCGGCGTTGACGCAACCATTCAAGATCCTCGGGGCGAGTGACCTTGATGTTATCGGACCGCCCTTCGATCAGGCGTGGCGACTGCCCCGCCCACTCGATGGCCGATGCCTCATCGGTGATGTTCACGTTCGACACCAGGCTGTCCGCCAGGGCGCGATGCAGGGCCCCAAGGCGAAACATCTGCGGCGTGAATGCTTGCCAGATCAGGCTCCGGTCGACAGTTTCAAGCACGCGACCACTGCTGTCGGCACGCTTGAGGGTATCGCGAGCCGGTACGGCCAGCAGGCCGCCAACCGGGTCGTCAGCCAGCTCACCGAGCAGATTATCCAGATCACTGCGCGCCAGATTAGGACGCGCAGCGTCATGCACCAGCACCCAGTCATTGTCACTCGCGCCCTGCGCATGCAGGTGCAGAAGCGCATTGAGCACCGAGCCTGAACGCTCGCTGCCGCCATCCACTCGTTGAATGCGGGCATCTTTAGCGCAGGGCAATGCAGCCCAGTAAGGGTCGTCCACAGCCAGACTGATCACCAGGCCCTTGAGCCGAGGGTGATCGAGAAAGCAAAGCAGGCTGTGTTCAAGAATTGTCAGGCCGCCCAGTTGCAAATATTGCTTGGGACGGTCAGCTGCCATGCGAGCACCAATGCCCGCAGCAGGTATCACTGCCCAGAAGGCAGGAAGAAAGTCTTTCATGGCACCAACTTGATTATTGCGCGAGCTGGTAAAGGGTTTCGCCGTCCTTGACCATGCCGAGCTCATGTCGGGCACGTTCTTCGACGGTTTCCAGACCCTTTTTCAACTCCATGACCTCGGCATCAAGCACGCGGTTGCGCTCCAGCAGCACCTCATTCTCAGCGTGCTGGTCGGCAATCTGCTGAGTCAGGCTGGCCACTTGCGCAAGGCTTCCGTTACCGACCCAAAGGCGGTACTGCAAGCCAGCCAGCAACAGGAGCAGGACGAGGAACAACCAGTTAGGACTGCGCATTGAAATATCAGGTACCCAGTAAAAAAGACAGCAGAGCCAACGTGAACAACAAACGACTGAGGGCATTGAGCCTGACATAAGCCAGGCTCAATCACTCCAGATTACCGCGGAGCGTCAGCATCGGAGCTGCGCAGGCAAGTCAGGTGACTCGAGTCTGTGCAGCACTCTGCGTCTTTTTACCATCTATGGCTCAACCGCGAAACTCGGCACGACCACGATACGCGGCCTTGGAGCCCAATTGCTCCTCGATGCGCAGCAGTTGGTTGTACTTGGAGACGCGGTCGGAGCGGCACAGCGAACCGGTTTTGATCTGACCGGCAGACGTGCCCACAGCCAGGTCGGCAATGGTCGAGTCTTCGGTTTCGCCGGAACGGTGAGAGATGATCGCAGTGTAACCGGCAGCTTTGGCCATCTGAATGGCTTCCAGCGTTTCGGTCAGGGAGCCGATCTGGTTGAACTTGATCAGAATCGAGTTGGCGATCTTCTTGTCGATGCCTTCTTTCAGGATCTTGGTGTTGGTTACGAACAGGTCGTCACCGACCAGTTGGACTTTCTCGCCGATCTTGTCGGTGAGAACTTTCCAGCCATCCCAATCGGACTCGTCCAGACCGTCTTCAATGGAAATGATCGGGTGCTTGCGCGTCAGCTCGGCAAGGTATTCGGCAAACTCGGCGGAGCTGTACTCGCCCTCTTCGCTGAGTTTGTACTTGCCGTTCTTGTAGAACTCGCTCGCCGCGCAGTCCAGCGCCAGGGTCACGTCGGTGCCCAGCGTGTAACCCGCATTGGCGACGGCTTCGGCAATAGCGTCGAGCGCTTCCTTGTTGGACGCCAGGTTAGGCGCGAAACCGCCTTCGTCGCCAACAGCGGTGTTCAGGCCACGCGCCTTGAGCACTGCCTTGAGGTGATGGAAAATTTCGGTGCCCCAGCGCAGGCCTTCAGCGAAGGTTTTGGCGCCGACAGGCTGGATCATGAATTCCTGGATGTCGATGTTGTTATCAGCATGCTCGCCACCGTTGATGATGTTCATCATCGGCACCGGCATGGAGTACACGCCCGGTGTGCCATTGAGGTTGGCGATGTGCGCGTACAACGGCAGATCCTGATCCTGAGCCGCCGCCTTGGCAGCTGCCAGGGAGACCGCAAGAATTGCGTTTGCACCCAGGCTTGCCTTGTTCTCGGTGCCGTCCAGCTTGATCATCGCGTGATCCAGAGCCTTCTGGTCAACCGGGTCCTTGCCCAGAAGCAGGTCACGGATAGGGCCGTTGATGTTGGCTACAGCCTTCAGAACGCCCTTGCCCATGTAACGACTCTTGTCGCCATCACGCAGCTCCAGCGCTTCGCGCGAGCCGGTTGAAGCACCAGACGGCGCGCAGGCGCTGCCAACGATGCCGTTATCGAGGACCACATCTGCTTCTACAGTGGGATTGCCACGAGAGTCGAGAACTTCACGACCTTTGATGTCGACGATTTTTGCCATTGTTGTAAACACTCCAAGATTGACGAAAACGACGCAGCTGGGAAAACAATGCTCGCAGTCAGACGCAAAAAAAGGCAGGTCTGAATGCGACAACCCCGTCACGAATGACGGGGAACGGCACTTTACCGGAGAACCCTGTTCAAGCGGTCTCTACGATCGGAAAACTTTTGACAAGTTCATCCAGTGACTTGAGCTGGGCCAGGAACGGCTCCAGCTTGTCCAGACGCAGGGCACACGGGCCGTCGCATTTGGCGTTGTCAGGGTCCGGATGCGCTTCAAGGAACAGGCCGGCCAGATTCTGGCTGATACCGGCCTTGGCAAGATCCAGGACCTGAGCGCGGCGGCCACCGGCAGAATCGGAGCGACCACCCGGCATTTGCAGGGCGTGTGTCACATCGAACAGGATCGGGTATTCGAACTGCTTCATGACGCCGAAGCCGAGCATGTCCACCACCAGATTGTTGTAACCGAAGCTGGAACCCCGCTCGCAGAGAATCAACTGATCGTTCCCCGCCTCTTCGCACTTGGTCAGGATGTGTTTCATTTCCTGGGGTGCAAGGAACTGGGCTTTCTTGATGTTGATGACTGCACCGGTTTTCGCCATCGCGACGACCAGATCGGTCTGCCGCGACAGGAAAGCCGGCAGTTGAATGATGTCGCAGACTTCGGCCACCACGGCGGCCTGATGAGGCTCGTGCACGTCGGTGATCAGCGGCACGTTGAAGGTGCGCTTGATCTCTTCGAAAATACGCATGCCTTCTTCAAGGCCCGGCCCACGGTAGGAGTTCACCGAAGAGCGGTTGGCCTTGTCGAAGCTGGCCTTGAACACGTAAGGGATACCGAGCTTTTCGGTGACCTTTACGTATTCTTCACAGACCTGCATGGCCATATCCCGGGATTCGAGTACGTTCATGCCGCCGAACAGCACCATTAGCTTGTCGTTGGCGATCTCGATCGAACCTACGCGGATGATTTTCTGAGCCATGTCTGCAGTCCCTGTCAGGAGTTTTTCTGATGTTGAGCCAGTGCCGCCTTGACGAAACCGCTGAACAGCGGATGACCGTCACGGGGCGTGGAAGTGAATTCCGGGTGGAACTGGCAAGCGACGAACCATGGATGATCCGGTGCTTCGACCACTTCAACCAGCGCACCGTCGCCGGAGCGACCGGAAATCTTCAGGCCAGCCTCGATCAGTTGTGGCAGTAGATTGTTGTTCACTTCATAGCGATGACGATGACGCTCGACAATCACGTCCTTGCGGTAGCAGTCGTGTACCAGCGAACCGGCTTCAAGCTGGCACTCTTGCGCACCCAGACGCATGGTGCCGCCCAGATCGGAGCTTTCGGTACGGGTTTCGACTGCACCGGTGGCGTCTTCCCATTCGGTGATCAGACCCACTACAGCGTGTGCGCTGGTACGGTCGAACTCGGTGGAGTTGGCGTCTTTCCAGCCCATCACGTTACGCGCGAACTCGATGACCGCGACCTGCATGCCCAGGCAGATGCCGAGGTACGGAACCTTGTTCTCACGGGCGAACTGAACGGCAGTGATCTTGCCTTCGACGCCGCGCAGACCGAAGCCACCCGGAACCAGGATCGCGTCCACGCCTTCCAGCAGGCCGGTGCCCTGGTTTTCAATGTCTTCAGAGTCGATGTAACGCAGGTTGACCTTGGTGCGATTGGTGATACCGGCGTGGCTCATGGCCTCGATCAACGACTTGTAGGCGTCGAGCAGCTCCATGTACTTGCCGACCATCGCGATGGTCACTTCGTGCTCGGGGTTGAGCTTGGCGTCGACAACCTTGTCCCATTCGGACAGGTCGGCACCACCACATTGCAGACCGAAGCGCTCGACCACAAAATCGTCCAGGCCTTGCGAATGCAGGATGCCCGGGATCTTGTAGATGGTGTCCGCGTCTTCAAGGGCGATAACCGCACGCTCTTCAACGTTGGTGAACTGAGCGATCTTGCGACGCGAGGAAACGTCGATCGGGTGATCGGAGCGGCAGACCAGCACATTAGGCTGCAGACCGATGGAGCGCAGTTCCTTCACCGAATGCTGGGTCGGCTTGGTCTTGGTCTCGCCGGCAGTAGCGATGTACGGCACCAGCGTCAGGTGCATCAGCATTGCGCGGCGTGCGCCGACTTCGAAACGCAACTGGCGGATGGCTTCAAGGAACGGTTGGGACTCGATGTCGCCTACGGTACCGCCGATCTCGACCAGCGCCACATCGGCATCGCCTGCACCCTTGATGATACGGCGCTTGATTTCATCGGTGATGTGCGGGATGACCTGAATGGTCGCCCCCAGATAATCACCACGACGCTCTTTGCGCAGGACGTGTTCGTACACACGGCCGGTGGTGAAGTTGTTATTCTGGGTCATGGTGGTGCGGATGAACCGCTCGTAGTGACCAAGGTCCAGGTCGGTCTCGGCGCCGTCGTGAGTGACGAACACCTCACCGTGCTGGAACGGGCTCATGGTGCCTGGGTCCACGTTGATATAGGGATCCAGTTTGAGCATGGTGACCTTGAGTCCCCGCGCCTCCAGGATGGCCGCCAATGAAGCCGAGGCAATGCCTTTCCCCAATGAAGAAACAACACCGCCCGTGACGAAGATGTAGCGCGTCATGAAAAACCCTAGAAGTCTGCGTTAAAGCGGTCAGAGCCGCCGGGGATAGCGAAGGAAGGCCGAAGCCCCCGATTACCGACAAAATTCACGGTGCACTCCCGAAACTGCTGCGTTGAAACCGACCGGCTGAAGCCAGTGTGGTGTGCGCTACATTTTAAGAATTACCCAGCAAACACTGGTTGGTAACCGGCAACTTGCGTTGTTTCTAAAGAACCAACAGAAGTTGTATCAAGAAGGGAGCGTAGTCTACCTGAAAGGGCCTTTCAGCTCAAACTTTGGTCGCTGGTCGGTACAACCCAGTGCAAACGCCAGCTTTCATTGGGCGAACCGTCCAGTCCAGGCAGGTTGGCGACGGCCAGCAAGTCATTATCGCAGTAAAGCAGCGGCAATCTGCCGCGCAGAAAAACCGGTACACCCTGTTCGTTGAGCAACCGTTTCAGATCACGACTGCCGCGTCCGCCGAGGTGCATCACCTCACCTCCCCGCCGGTAGCGGATTTGCAGAGCGCCACACGGCACATCACCTTCAAGGCTTACCCAGCCATTGCCCGGCAAGTGCAACGGTGTGCGGCAGTCGGGCCAGTCTGTTACCGGGTGACGGACATGCTCCCAGTCAGCGGGCACCCACCAGATGCAGCCCTGCGCCCTGTGAAGCTCGCCATCGGCAAGCCGCCACAGCGGACGGGCATCCTGCGCTGCGTCGCGCAATGCCTCCCAGCCAGCCCAGTGATCGGTATCCGGCAAACGCGTCAGCGGCGCAAGCCAGTGGCGCAGTGCATTGCGCTGCCTTGCTGCGGACAGCACGGCAAGCGGGCCAATGCTCAGCACCGGCAAACCAAGCCAGGCAAATGGTGTCGTGACCTGGGCACCGGCCAGATCCTGCACCGCAAGCTCGTCCAGCAATTGCTGTGCTTCGCCGAGGTGGCACGCCGTGCGCGCCAAACTGATCGATGCCTGAGGCCATCTTGAGGTCAGCAATGGCAGCACGTCACTGCGCAAGAAGTTGCGCGAGAACCGAGAGTCGTCGTTGCTCGGGTCTTCGACCCAATTCAGACCGTGCTGATATGCGTAGCCTTCAAGTTCGACACGAGACACTGCCAACAGCGGTCGCACCAAATGCCCACGCCCCAGAATTCGCTGATCGGGCATGGCAGCCAGACCGCGTACACCAGCGCCGCGCAGCAGACGGAACAGCAGGGTCTCGGCCTGATCGTCACGGTGCTGGCCGGTGAGCAACACATCCCCCTCAGCCAGCCTGTCAGTGAACGCGGTGTAACGCGCCTGCCGGGCAGCCTGCTCGATGCTCGCACCAGGATCGACGTGTACCCGAACCAGCTCAAATGCCACACCCAGCGCCTGACAAACCCGCCGACAATGTTCAGGCCACGCATTGGCAGCGGCCTGCAGGCCGTGATGAACATGAATGGCGTGTAAGACAGGCAGGCTTTCGCACTTGGCGAGCTTAGCCAGAAGATGCAACAGCACCGTGGAATCGAGGCCACCGGAAAAGCCGATATGCCAGGTTGGCGCGTTGCGCCAGGGAGCCAAAGCCTGAAGGAGCCTGGCAGGAAGGTCATGACCGCTGTGTGTGGAGGTGGTCATTGGTGTTTCTCACCGAACTTCGCTTATTCACGCACTGAACGGTTCAATGCTCAAGCCAGCCCTTTCGCGAACAAACGAAGTGTCGCGCGGTTCGCTCCCACGCCTTTCGGGCAGAAGCCCGCAAGACGTGGGAACGATCGTGGCGACGCAGCTTACAGACCGTAGCTCATCAAGCGGTCATAACGGCGGGCCAGCAGCTCATCGTTATCGAACTCCTTGAGCATCGCCAGCTGACTGCTCAACTCTTCGCGAATCAAGGCAGCGGCGGCGACCGGATCACGATGCGCGCCACCCAGTGGTTCGGCGATGACCTTGTCGACGATACCCAATCCTTTCAGGCGGTCAGCGGTGATACCCATGGCTTCGGCAGCATCCGGTGCCTTCTCGGCGGTTTTCCACAGAATCGACGCGCAGCCTTCCGGAGAGATTACCGCGTAGGTCGAATACTGCAGCATGTTCAACTGATCACAGACGCCAATGGCCAGCGCACCACCGGAACCGCCTTCGCCGATAACGGTAGCGATGATCGGCGTCTTGAGACGGGCCATCACGCGCAGGTTCCAGGCAATCGCTTCGCTCTGGTTGCGCTCTTCCGCGTCGATACCAGGGTAGGCACCCGGTGTGTCAATGAAGGTCAGAATCGGCATCTTGAAGCGTTCGGCCATCTCCATCAGACGGCAAGCCTTGCGATAGCCCTCGGGACGCGGCATGCCGAAGTTGCGACGAACCTTCTCGCGCACTTCACGACCTTTCTGGTGGCCGATAACCATGACCGGCTGGCCGTCGAGACGGGCAATACCGCCGACGATTGCTGCGTCATCGGAGAAATGACGATCACCGTGCAGCTCATCGAACTCGGTAAAGATGTTTTCGATGTAGTCCAGCGTGTAAGGACGACGCGGATGGCGTGCCATGCGCGCGATCTGCCAGCTGGTCAGATTGCCGAAGATGCTTTCGGTAAGCGTCTTGCTCTTGTCTTGCAGCCGGGAGATCTCGTCGCCGATGTTCAGCGAGTTGTCGTTACCCACCAAGCGCAGTTCTTCGATTTTGGCCTGCAAGTCAGCGATAGGCTGTTCGAAATCAAGAAAATTCGGGTTCATAGGCATCCGTCTTGGGTCGACGGCCAAGAGGCCGACCGGTTGATCCGTCTGCGCCGTTCCTGTTCGGAACCGGCGCGTTCAGGTCGAAATTAAAATTCAGGGTTGAGCGCAAGTCGAGCCTGCGACGTTCAACGATACTGGAGAAAGACGTTCTCACGTCCGAACTGGTCACGCAGAGCTTGAATCAAGCTGTCAGCGGGATCAATCCGCCATGCTTCTCCCAATTGCAGCAATGCACGGGCGTCCTGCCCCGTGTAGTCCACCGTGATCGGGCAGGCACCGCGATGGCGCTTGCACAGATCACCCAGCCAGCGCAGCCGGTCGCCCTTGAGTGCTTCGGCGCGTACCGTCACTCGCAGGCTCTCGGCCAGATTGGTGCGCGCATCTTCGATACTCATGACCCGCTTGGCGCGCAACCGCAGCCCTCCGGAGAAATCATCATTACTGACTTCGCCTTCGACCACCACCATAGCATCGGTCTGCAGCAGTGATTGAGCCGAATGAAACGCTTCGGCAAACAGCGACGCTTCAATGCGTGCAGAGCGATCGTCCAGGGTAATGAACCCCATCTTGTCGCCCTTCTTGTTCTTCATCACGCGCAAGGCAATGATCAGGCCGGCCACCGTCTGGGTGTCTCTGGCGGGCTTTAGATCGATGATCCGCTGACGAGCGAAGCGACGAATCTCGCCTTCATATTCATCGATCGGGTGCCCGGTCAGGTACAGGCCCAGGGTTTCCTTTTCACCGCGCAGACGGTCCTTGAGGCTCAGCTCGCGGGTCTTGCGATGATTGGCGTAAACATCTTCAACGAACAGGCCGCCAAACAGGTCTGCGTGACCACTGTCGTGGCTGCGCGCGGTCTGCTCTGCCGCCTGAATGGCTTCTTCCAGCGCGGCAAGCAGCACCGAGCGGTTACGATCAATGTTGGCCTGATAGGCCTTGGGTTCCAGTTCGAAGTACGGCCCGAGACGATCCAGCGCACCGCTGCGAATCAGACCGTCCAGGGTTCGCTTGTTGACCCGCTTGAGATCGACACGGGCGCAGAAATCGAACAGGTCCTTGAACGGCCCGTTCTGACGCGCATCGGTAATCGCTTCGACCGGGCCCTCGCCCACCCCTTTGATGGCGCCAAGCCCGTAAAGAATGCGGCCATCGTCGCTTACCGTGAACTTGAACTCCGAGGTGTTCACATCCGGCGCGTCGAGGCGCAGCTTCATCGTGCGCACTTCTTCGATCAAGGTCACGACCTTGTCGGTGTTGTGCATATCCGCCGACAACACGGCAGCCATGAACGGCGCCGGGTAGTGGGTCTTCAGCCAGGCGGTCTGGTACGACACAAGTCCGTAGGCAGCCGAGTGGGATTTGTTGAAGCCGTAACCGGCGAATTTTTCCACCAGGTCGAAGATGTTACCGGCAAGGTCCGGGTCGATGTTATTGGTCTTGCAACCCTCGATGAAGCCACCGCGCTGCTTGGCCATTTCCTCGGGCTTTTTCTTGCCCATTGCGCGACGCAGCATGTCCGCACCGCCGAGGGTGTAACCGGCCATGACCTGGGCGATCTGCATCACCTGTTCCTGATACAGGATAATGCCGTAGGTCGGTGCCAGTACCGGCTTCAGGCCTTCGTACTGATAATCGACGTGCGGGTAGGACAGCTCTGCACGACCGTGTTTGCGGTTGATGAAGTCGTCCACCATGCCCGATTGCAGCGGGCCGGGACGGAAGAGTGCTACCAGTGCGATAAGGTCTTCCAGGCAGTCGGGCTTGAGCTTTTTGATCAGCTCTTTCATGCCGCGCGACTCGAGCTGGAACACCGCAGTGGTTTCGGCACGCTGCAACAACTGATAGGTCGGCATGTCATCGAGCGGGATGAACGCGATGTCCAGCGGCTCTTCGTTGACCTTGGCGCGGTCGCGGTTGATGGTCTTGAGCGCCCAGTCGATGATGGTCAGGGTGCGCAGACCGAGGAAGTCGAACTTCACCAGCCCCGCCGCCTCGACATCGTCCTTGTCGAACTGGGTTACCAGGCCGTCACCGGCCTCATCGCAATAGATCGGCGAAAAGTCGGTCAGCTTGGTCGGGGCAATCACCACACCACCGGCGTGCTTACCGACGTTACGCACAATGCCTTCAAGCTTGAGCGCCATCTCCCAGATTTCTGCAGCCTCCTCATCGACCTTGAGGAAGTCGCGAAGAATTTCTTCCTGCTCGTATGCCTTTTTGAGGGTCATGCCGACTTCGAACGGGATCATCTTCGACAGACGATCCGCCAGCCCGTAAGACCTGCCCTGCACCCGCGCCACGTCACGCACCACTGCCTTGGCGGCCATGGAACCGAAGGTGATGATCTGGCTGACCGCATTGCGACCGTATTTCTCGGCCACATATTCGATCACCCGATCACGGCCGTCCATGCAGAAGTCGACGTCGAAGTCGGGCATGGAGACCCGTTCCGGGTTCAGGAAGCGTTCGAACAGCAGGTCGTATTCCAGCGGGTCGAGGTCGGTGATCTTCTGTACATAGGCGACCAGCGAACCGGCACCCGAACCACGACCCGGCCCCACCGGTACGCCGTTGCTCTTGGCCCACTGAATGAAGTCCATAACGATCAGGAAGTAGCCGGGAAAGCCCATCTGGATAATGATATCCAGCTCGAAATTCAGCCGGTCGACATACACCTGACGTTTGGCTTCGTAATCTTCAGTGGTGTCCTTGGGCAACAGGACGGCAAGACGTTCTTCGAGGCCATCGAAGGAAACCTTGCGGAAATACTCATCGATGGTCATACCATCGGGAATCGGGAAGTTGGGCAAAAAGTGAGTGCCCAGCTTGACGTCGATGTTGCAGCGCTTGGCGATCTCGACGGTGTTTTCCAGCGCCTCAGGCAAATCGCTGAACAGCTCGGCCATTTCTTCCGGGCTTTTCAGGTATTGCTGATCGCTGTAGTTGTGCGAGCGACGCGGGTCGTCCAGCGCACGGCCTTCACCGATGCATACGCGGGTTTCGTGGGCTTCGAAATCAGTCTGCTTGATGAAACGCACATCGTTGGTCGCAACCAGCGGCGCGCCATGGCGTTCGGCCAAGGCAACAGCGGCATGCAAATGCTCTTCGTCATTGTTGCGATTGGTGCGCTGTACTTCGATATAGAAACGCTCGGGAAATACCGCCATCCATTCGCGCAGCAGTTCGTCCGCCTCGCCGGGGTTGCCGCCGAGCAACGCCATGCCGATCTCGCCTTCCTTTGCAGCGGAAAGCGCAATTACGCCTTCACTGGCCTGCGCGACCCACTGGCGCTGGATGACGATCTGGCCGTTGCGCTGGCCTTCGATAAAACCACGGGAAATCAGTTCGGTCAGGTTCCGGTAGCCCTGGGCATTCATGGCCAACAGGCTGATGCGACTGAGCGCAGCGTCTTCATCCCTGCCCGCCAGCCACAAGTCGACGCCACAGATCGGCTTGATGCCCGAGCCTTGCGCGGCCTTGTAGAACTTGACCAGCGAACACATGTTGTTCTGGTCGGTCACCGCCACGGCAGGCATGTTCATGCCGGTCAGCGCCTTGATCAACGGTTTGACCCGGACCAGACCGTCAACCAGCGAGTATTCGGTGTGCAGGCGTAGATGAACGAAAGAAGCCGGCATGGTGATCCTATAAAACGCGAAAATACAAAAAAACGAAGGGCAGGATTGTAACGGGCCCGGGATGAAACGTCAGTCCTGCAATAAACCGACTGGTAGCGGGATCGACCCGCCGATCATTATGGATGCTCGCGCCTCATGGGCTGCACGCACAGGTGCAAAGGAGCGTCGATGAATGGGCGTAGGTCCGAGCCGGGCCAATGCCTCCAGGTGCACCGGCGTAGGATAACCCTTGTGCCCACCGATGCCATAACCCGGATAGATGAGCTCGAACGCTGCCATTTCCCGATCCCGGCTGACCTTGGCGAGAATCGACGCGGCCGCGATGGCAGGCACCTTGGAGTCGCCCTTTACAACCGGCGCAGAAGGCACTGACAACTGCGGGCAACGGTTACCGTCGATGAGCGCCAGCTTCGGCGTGATACTCAGCCCCTCGACGGCACGTTTCATGGCCAGCATCGTGGCGTGCAAAATATTCAATTGGTCGATTTCTTCAACTTCAGCCCGGGCAATGAACCAGCACAGGGCCTTCTCCTGAATTTCGACGTAGAGCTTTTCGCGCCGGGCTTCAGTCAGCTTCTTTGAGTCGTTGAGCCCGAGAATAGGCCGAGCAGGGTCGAGAATGACTGCCGCCGTTACAACCGCGCCGCACAGCGGGCCACGGCCTACTTCATCAACACCTGCTACCAGATCCTCGACGAGTGTGAAATCCAGACCTGTTTGCATGATGGGCGACCTCACTGTGAAGACGACTGGCCGAGCAGGCTCAACACCGCGTCGGCGGCCTGATTGGACGCATCTCGGCGCAGAATACGGTGAATGGCATCAAAGCCTGCGGTTTGCGCCTGACCGTCGTCGATCAGCGGCAGCAGCGTCCGCGCCAACGCTTCGGGGGTGGCGTCATCCTGCAGCAGTTCTGGCACCAGCAGGCGCTGGGCAAGCAGGTTAGGCAGCGACACGTAAGGGCTTTTGACCATCCGCTTGAGTATCCAGAAGGTCAGCGGTGCCAGACGGTAGGCCACCACCATAGGTCGCTTGTAAAGCAGGGCTTCCAGAGTCGCGGTGCCGGAGGCGATCAGTACCGCATCGCATGCTGCCAGCGCCACATGCGACTGCCCGTCGAGCAGCGTGACTGGCAGATTGCGGTCTTGTAACAGCTGCTCTACCTGAGCCCGTCGCTGAGGACTGGCGCAGGGCAGTACGAAGCGCAAGCCAGGGCGCTGGGCGAGAAGAAGCTCGGCAGCATCGAAAAACAAACCGCCCAGACGCCCTACTTCGCCGCCCCGGCTGCCCGGCATCAACGCAACAACGGGCGCTTCCTGAGCAAGGCCAAGCCCTGCGAGGGCTGCGGCGCGATCTGACTCCAGAGGGATGGTGTCTGCCAGCGGGTGACCGACAAAGCGTACCTGTACGCCCTTCTCTTCATAGAAACGGGCTTCGAATGGCAACAATGTCAGCATCAGATCACAGCCTTCACGAATCTTCAGCACACGCTTCTGACGCCAGGCCCAGACTGACGGGCTGACATAGTGCACGGTCTTGATGCCCGCGCGGCGTAGCTGAAGTTCGATATTGAGTGTGAAGTCGGGGGCGTCGATGCCGATGAAGACGTCCGGCTTTTCATTGATGAGGGTCTGTACCAGCAGCTTGCGCCGGGCCAGCAGCTCACGCAGCCTGCCAAGCACCTCGACCAGCCCCATCACCGACAGGCGCTCCATCGGGAAGTAGGACTGCATGCCCTCAGCCTCCATCAGCGGGCCACCCACGCCAATGAAACGGATATCGGGATGGCGCACCTTGAGGGCACGCATCAGGCCGGACCCGAGGATATCGCCGGATGCTTCACCAGCGACCAGAGCGATACATAATGGCGTGGTCATGATTAGCGAATGATACCGCGGGTCGACGTCTGGATAGACTGAAGGAATACGGCCACTTCAGGGAACTGCGCCGCCGGCTCGGCAAGGTCGGCCGCCGCCTGCGCGATGGTCAGCCCCTGACGATAGACCGTCTTGTAGGCTCTGCGCAGCGCATGAATGGCTTCTTCGGAAAAACCGCGACGGCGCATGCCCTCGAAATTCATGCTGCGCGCTTCGGCCGGGTTGCCAAACACCGTCACGAACGCCGGAACGTCCTTGCCGATGGCCGTACCCATGCCGGAAAAGCTGTGAGCACCGATATGGCAGAACTGATGCACAAGAGTAAAACCGGACAGGATGGCCCAGTCATCGACATGAACGTGGCCTGCCAGCGCGGTGTTGTTGACCAGTATCACGTGGTTGCCGATCACACTGTCATGGCCGATGTGTGCATAAGCCATGATCAGGTTGTGATCGCCCAGCGTGGTTTCGGCACGGTCCTGAACAGTCCCGCGGTGGATGGTCACACCTTCACGGATCACGTTGTGATCACCGATGACAAGACGGGTTTCCTCGCCTTTGTATTTCAGATCAGGCGTGTCTTCGCCCACCGATGAGAACTGGTAGATGCGATTGTGCTTGCCGATCCTGGTGGGTCCCTTAAGGACAACATAAGGACCGACGACTGTACCCTCGCCAATTTCCACACCGGCTCCGATGATCGACCAGGGGCCAACCTCAACGTTGTCGGCCAGAATGGCCGTCGGATCGATGATTGCGCGAGGGTCAATCAAACTCATAGTTTACGTTCCGCACAGATGATTTCGGCAGAGCATACCGCCTTGCCATCAACTGTAGCCTTGCATTCGAACTTCCAGATCTGACGCTTGCTGCTCAGGAACTTCGCTTCAAGAACCAGCTGGTCGCCCGGCAGAACCGGTTGACGGAAACGCAGTTTGTCAGAACCCACGAAATAATAGAGCGTACCGTCTGACGGCTTGGAGTCGAGCATCTTGAACGCAAGAATACCGGCAGCCTGCGCCATAGCTTCGATGATCAGCACACCCGGCATGATGGGATGCTCAGGGAAGTGGCCGTTGAAAAAAGGCTCGTTGACGCTGACATTCTTGTAGGCGCGAATGTTCTTGTTCTCGATATCCAGCTCCGTCACGCGGTCCACCAGCAGGAACGGGTAACGATGAGGCAGGTATTCGCGAATTTCTTTGATGTCCATCATTTCGAGGGGAAGCCTGTAGTAAAGATTAGGGGTGCGTCGCGACTGCGCAGCACCCCTCTACATCAAGGAGGCAGTTTATCGACTGTGCACGCTTGATATTAAAAAGGTATCAGCCATCAGATGAGCGATTATCGGCGCAGGTCACCGTCTCTACAGCCTTTTCAAGCTTTTGCAGACGTCGCGCCATATCATCGATCTTGCGCAGACGAGCTGCACTCTTGCGCCACTCGGCGGCCGGCTGCATGGCAGTACCGGACGAGTACGAACCCGGCTCGGTAATGGAATGCGTCACCATCGTCATGCCGGTGATGAAAACACCATCACAGATTTCGATATGCCCTACCAGGCCGACACCGCCGGCCAGCATGCAGTGCTTGCCGATTATGGTGCTTCCGGAGATGCCAACACACGCAGCCATCGCTGTGTGATCGCCAACCTGCACGTTGTGGGCAATTTGAATCTGGTTGTCCAGCTTCACGCCGTTGCCAATTCGTGTATCGGCCAGAGCACCGCGATCGATCGCCGTGTTAACGCCGATCTCGACGTCATCACCCAAAGTGACGCCACCGATTTGTGCAATTTTCTGCCAGACACCCTTCTCATTGGCAAAGCCGAAACCTTCACCGCCCAGCACCGCGCCCGACTGAATGACCACACGTTTGCCGATGCGCACATCGTGATAAAGCGTTACCCGCGGGGCCAGCCAGCCACCTTCACCGATTTCGCAACGCGCACCGATGAAGCTGTGCGCACCAATGGTGACATCGGCTGCAATACGGGCACCGCTCTCGATAACGACGAAAGCGCCAATACTGGCGGCAGGATCAACCTGAGCATCGTCGGCAATCACTGCCGTCGGATGAACGCCCGCCACGCTTTTGGGCTTGGGGTCAAAAAAGTGCGAAATGCGCGCATAGGCCAGGTAAGGATCCGGGACCAATAGCGCATCTCCGGTGTAGCTGTCGGCATCTGCGGGCTTTAGCAGCACGGCAGCAGCCTGGGCATCGACCAGAAATTTACGGTATTGAGATTTTGCCAGGAAACTGATTTGACCAGGGCCGGCTTCTTGTAAAGCAGCCAGCCCGGTGATGTCCTTGTCCTTGTCGCCACGTAGCGTAGCGCCAAGGAACTCGGCCAATTGGCCGAGCTTGATGGTTATGCTCATGGTTACTTCAGCTGGTTCATGCGCTCGATGACCTGGCGAGTAACGTCGTATTGAGGCTTGACGTCAATCACTGCACCGCGCTCGAAGACCAGGTCGAAACCACCTTTCTTGATGACTTCTTCAACAGCCTGATCCAGTTTTGGCTTCAACTGCTTGAGCATTTCACGGTCAGCAACAGCCTTGGCTTCGTTCAGTTCCTTGGACTGGAACTGGAAGTCACGAGCCTTTTGCTTGAATTCAAGCTCCAGACGCTCGCGCTCAGGCTGAGCCATCTTGTCGCCGCCGCTGACCAGACGGTCCTGGATACCCTTGGCGCTGCTTTCCAGGCTCTTCAGCTTGGTCAGTTGCGGACCGAATTTTTTCTCGGCATCAACAGCGTATTTCTTGGCAGCATCAGATTCCAGCAAGGCCATCTGATAGTTCAGTACGGCAATTTTCATGTCGGCAAATGCAGGGCTTGCGACCAGAACGGTTGCCAGCAGTACCAATTGAGTCAACTTACGCACAATACAACTCCTACAAAATTCGTTGCGTTATCAAAGATCAGACGCTTAGAAAGTCTGACCCAGGGAGAATTGGAAGACCTGAGTTTCTGCTTCGTCGTCCGGCTTCTTGATCGGCATCGCCAAGGCGAAGCTCAGAGGGCCGAGCGCAGTGATCCAGGTGACACCGATACCCACAGAGCTGGCCATGCCGGAAAGGTCGATGTTGTTGCATTCGACGTTTTTGCCACTGGCTGTCTTCCTGCTGGAATCGCAGTTTGTATCAAATACGTTGCCGACATCCCAGAACACGGAGGTGCGCAGGGAACGCTGGTCCTTGACGAATGGCAGCGGGAACATGACTTCTACGCCACCCTGCACCAGGGCATTACCACCGAACGGCAGTGGATCCTGGTCCGGATCGGCCAACGTACCGGGTTTGGAACCGTTACTAGGCGTGCTGCGCGGACCAAGCGTGCTGTCCTTGAAGCCACGAACCGAGTTGAAACCACCGGCATAGTAGTTCTCGTAGAACGGCAGACCCGAGGTCGAACCGTAGCCGTCGCCATAACCTAGCTCTGTGTGCAGACGCAGAGTGTAGTTATCGGTGATCGGGTGGAAGTACTGCGCACGGTAATCCAGCTTGAAGAACGACAGGTCGCTGCCCGGTAAGGTAGATTCGAACACCAGGCTTTGCGAATGACCACGGGTCGCCAGGACGCCTTTGTTCAGAGTCGATTCAGACCAGCCGACCGAGCCCTTGAAGTTCAGGTACTTGTCGCCTTCTTTTTCAACAAAGTCGAAGATCTCGTCAACGGTGTACTTGCCGGTCTTGATCTCATCCTGCTGCACGGTCAGGCCGTAGGTCAGGCGCGAGGTTTCGCTGATCGGGTAGCCAAGGTTGATACCGGCACCCAGGCTGTCTACCGCATAGCTTGCAACATCAACGTCGAGGTCATCGTAGTTGGTGGTGCGGTAGAAGGCGCTGTAACCCAGGCTGACACCATCCGGCGTGTAGTACGGATCGACGTAGCTGAAGTTGTAACGGCTCTGGTATTCGCTGCGGGTCAAACCGATGCTGACCTTGTTGCCCGTACCGAGGAAGTTGTTCTGGCTGATCGAACCACCGAGGATCAGACCGGCGCTTTGCGCGAAGCCGACGCTGGCGGTGATCGAACCGGACGCCTGCTCTTCAACGGCGTAGTTCACATCGACCTGATCGTCGGTGCCTGGAACAGGTGGAGTCTCGACGTTGACTTCCTTGAAGAAGCCCAGACGATCCAGACGGGTTTTCGACTGGTCGATCAGGTAGGTCGAAGCCCAGCCGCCTTCCATCTGACGCATTTCGCGACGCAGCACTTCATCTTCCGACTTGGTGTTACCGCGGTAGTTGATGCGGTTGACGTAGGCACGCTTGCCAGGATCGACCACGAAGGTGATGTCGACCGTGTGGTCTTCGTTGTTCGGGGTCGGCACGCCGTTGACGTTGGCGAAGGTGTAGCCTTCGTTACCCAGACGACGGGTGATCAGTTCGGACGTGGTAGTCATGACCTTACGCGAGAACACCTGACCCGGCTGTACCAGCAGCAGGGACTTGACCTGGTCTTCAGGAACCTTCAGGTCACCGCTGAGCTTGACCGACTTGACGCTGTATTTTTCGCCTTCGTTGATGTTGACCGTGATGTACACGTTCTTCTTGTCCGGCGTGATCGAGACCTGGGTCGAGGCGATATCCATGTTGATATAGCCGCGATCGAGGTAGTACGAACGCAGACGCTCAAGGTCACCCGACAGCTTTTCACGGGCGTACTTGTCATCATTCTTGAAGAACGACAGCCAGTTGCTGGTCTTGAGCTCGAACAGGTCGGTCAGGTCTTCGTCGGAGAAGACCGTGTTGCCCACCACGTTGATATGCTGAATGGAGGCGACGGTGCCTTCATTGATGTTGATTTTCAGGCCCACGCGGTTGCGCGGCTGTGGAACGACCTCGGCGTCAACCTCAGCAGAGTAACGGCCTTGGGCAACGTATTGGCGTTGCAGCTCGTTACGCACACCTTCAAGGGTTGCACGCTGGAAAATTTCACCCTCGGCCAGACCGGACTGTTTCAGCCCCTTCATCAGGTCTTCGGTGGAGATGGCCTTGTTGCCTTCGATTTCGATACTTGCAACCGAAGGACGCTCGACGACGTTGATGACGAGTACGTTGCCATCGCGACCCAGCTGGATATCTTGAAAGAAACCGGTTTTGAACAGCGAACGGGTAGCATCGACCAAACGACCATCGTCCGCCTGCTCGCCTACGTTCAGCGGCAACGCACCAAAAACACTGCCGGCGGATACCCGCTGGAGGCCATTGACACGAATATCGGAGATGGTGAAGGACTCGGCGTGAACTTCAGCGATCATCAGTGCGGAAAGAACCGCAGTTAGCAGCAGACGTTTCATGAAGTCCTTTCTTATTCCAACTGGCAATAAACAAACTGCCGCAAAATGCGGCAGATTCGCAACTCGGCAAAGCGTTACAGTCGGCCCAGATCGTTGACCAGCGCGAGCAACATTACGCCCACTACCAGACTGATACCGATCTGTGCCCCCCAACCTTGAACCTTTTCCGAAAGGGGACGACCACGCGCCCACTCGATCAGATAAAACAGCAAATGCCCCCCGTCCAGGACGGGAATGGGCAGCAGATTCAGAACACCCAGGCTAATACTCAGATAAGCGAGGAAGCTCAGAAAATCTCCGATGCCCGACTGGGCCGAAGCGCCTGCCACTTTAGCAATGGTTATCGGTCCACTCAAGTTTTTTACCGAGAGCTCGCCGAACAACATTTTCTTCAGTGAGTCCAGGGTCAGCACGCTCATGTTCCACGTGCGCTTTATCCCCTCACCCATCGCGGCGAAAGGACCGTAGCTGACCTCGCGCAGCATTTCCGGTGGCCAATCGACAGCTTTAACGCCAGCCCCCAGATAACCTGCGGCCGCCTTGCCTTCGCCTTTCGCGGAGAGGGTTACAGGGACGTCCATTTGTACACCGTCACGCTCGATGCGCAGCGATACTTTTGCTTCAGGGCGCTCGCGTACCCGGCCAACAACCTGCTGCCACTCATTGAGCGGCTGACCGTCCATCGAAATCAGGCGATCTCCGGTTTTAAGCCCGGCACTCTGCGCCGGACCTTTCGGGTCGATCTCTGCCAGCACCGGCAACAAGGCCGGGCGCCACGGACGAATACCCAGCGACTTGATCGGATCAGACTCTTCAGCCCCCCGGAGCCAGTCATTGAGCACCAGCTCACGAGACGTGTCGACCGTCGAACCCTGATCCCTGAGCTTCAAAGCGATGGTGCCGCTTTCACCCAGACGGCGGACCAGTTGCAGATTGACCCCCGCCCAGCCCGACGTCGGCTCGCCATCGACTGCGACGATTTCCTGCCCGGCAGTCAGACCCGCCTGCTGAGCGATGCTTCCGGACTCCACGGCACCGATAACCGGACGAACCTGCTCGCTGCCCATCATCGCCAGCACCCAGAAAAACGCGATGGCCAACAGGAAATTGGCTGTCGGGCCTGCGATCACGATTGCGATACGCTGTCCGACGGTCTTGCGGTTGAACGACTGATGGGCAAGCTCGGGCGGGACATTGCCTTCGCGCTCGTCGAGCATTTTGACATAGCCACCCAGCGGAATTGCAGCGACCACGTACTCGGTACCCTGACGATCACTCCAACGCAGAAGAGGCGTGCCGAAGCCCACCGAAAAACGCAGCACCTTGACGCCGCAACGCCTGGCCACCCAGAAGTGGCCGAATTCGTGGAAGGTCACCAGCACGCCCAACGCTATCAGGGTGCCGAGAATCATGTATAAAGCGCTCATCAGCCTTCTCCGGGTACCGACTGGTCGGCCAGTGTGTTAATCATCGCAGACTTCAAAGCCTGCCGTTGACGCACCACATCGACCCTTTCATTCAAATCCTGACGGGTCATCAGATCGCTATCGCGCGTTTCTTTCAAGCCATTGGCCCGCGAGCAAACGCGCTTTTGCATCCGCGGCAAACACCGCGTCGAGCCCTTCGACCGCAGTCACAGGCTCATGATTCAGAACCTCCTCGATAATACCGGCGATTTCCAGGTAACGGATACGCCCATCCAGGAATGCAGCGACAGCCACTTCATTGGCTGCGTTAAGCATGGCAGGCGCACTGCCTCCAGCCTCTGCCGCATGACGCGCTAACCGCAGGCAGGGGAAACGCTCCTCGTCCGGCTTTTGAAAATCAAGCTGGCCGATACGGAACAGATCCAGAGGCGCAACGCCAGAGTCTACACGTGCAGGCCAGGCCAATGCATTGGCGATGGGCGTGCGCATGTCGGGATTGCCCAATTGAGCGAGCACAGAGCCATCAACATAATCGACCAGCGAGTGGATCACGCTCTGTGGATGGATGACCACCTCGACCTGATCCGGACGTGCATCGAACAACCAGCAGGCTTCGATCAGCTCGAGCCCCTTGTTCATCATGGTCGCCGAATCAACGGAAATCTTGCGCCCCATCGACCAGACAGGATGCGCGCAGGCCTGTTCGGGCGTTACATTCTGCAACTGTTCGAGCGGGGTTTCGCGGAAAGGCCCGCCCGAGGCCGTCAACATGATCCGCCTGACACCCACAGCACCAAGCCCGCGAGCAAAATCGCCCGGCAGGCACTGGAAAATCGCATTGTGCTCACTGTCGATGGGCAGCAGCACTGCGCCGCTCTGCCGAACAGCCTGCATAAACAGGTCGCCGGACATGACCAGCGCTTCCTTGTTGGCCAGCAAGACCTTCTTGCCCGCCTCGACCGCAGCCAGTGTTGGGCGCAGACCGGCAGCGCCGACAATGGCGGCCATGACAGCGTCCACGCGCGAGTGCGCAGCCACTTCACACAGACCGCCCTCGCCCACCAGAACCCGGGTGTCGAGCCCAGCCACAGCAAGGTCGTCCTGCAATTTACGGGCGACGAACTGATCGGGAACCACGGCGTATTGCGGGGTATGCCGGACGCACAGGGCCAGCAACTCATCCAGACGACTGAAGCCCGTAAGCGCGAACACCTGATAAAGCGAAGGATGACGTGCGACGACATCCAGAGTGCTCAGACCGATAGAGCCTGTTGCACCCAGAATGGTGATGTGTTGCGGCCCACTCACATGACACCCCAGTCGGCGGCCCAGAGCAGAACGGCAAATACCGGAATGGCCGCAGTAAGGCTGTCGATACGGTCCAGCACACCGCCGTGCCCAGGCAGCAGGTTGCTGCTGTCCTTGACCCCTGACTGGCGCTTGAACATGCTTTCAGTCAGGTCGCCAATTACGGAGATGAACACAATCACAGCAGCGCCAAGAAGCCCGGCGATGAACTGAGCAACCGCCCAGTCACGAGAAACGCCCACAGCGGCCGTGATGCCCAGACTGACCGCAAGACCGCCGTATACGCCCTCCCAGCTCTTGCCCGGACTTACCTTGGGGGCCAGTTTGCGCTTGCCGAAAGCCTTGCCGGAGAAATAGGCGCCAATGTCGGCAGCCCAGACCAGCACCATCACTGACAGAATCAGCCAGTTACCCAGCGGCCACTGCTTGATCAGCACCAACCCCTGCCAGGCAGGCAGCAAAATCAAAAGACCGATCACCAGCTTGCAGGCCGCGCTTGCCCAGTGGCTACTGGAGTCTGGATAGGTAAGAACCAGAAAGGTCGCCACGCCCCACCAGATGACTGCAGCGACGAGCACCCAGGGCTCCAACCCTGGCAGCAGGTACATGAGGAATAGCAGAATTGCGACCACAGCCGCATAACCGATGCGCATCGACTGCGCAGCAAAACCTGCGAGCCGCGCCCATTCCCAGGCACCCAGCACGACAACAACCCCGATGAACAGGGCGAAATACATGCCGGTCAGCAGGAAAAAACCACACAAGGCGATCGGCAACAGAATGAGTGCCGTGATGATCCGTTGTTTCAGCATTAAGCCCGGGCTCCAGCTTCTACCTGTTCGCTGGTTTTACCGAAGCGACGTTGGCGAGAAGCGAAATCTGCCAGCGCGGCGCGCATGGCATCGTGTTTGAAGTCCGGCCAGAACAGGTCGGAGAAGTACAGCTCGGCATAGGCCAGCTGCCAAAGCAGGAAGTTACTGATACGGTGCTCGCCACCGGTGCGAATGCACAGGTCCGGCAACGGCAGATCGCCCGTTGCCAGACAGGTCTGCAGCAGCTCGGGGGTTATATCCTCCGGTTGCAGATGCCCGGCCTGAACCTCGCGCGCCAGCCGCTGGGCAGCCTGTGCGATGTCCCATTGCCCACCGTAGCTGGCAGCGATCTGCAGCACGAAACGGCTATTGCCGGACGTACGCACTTCCGCCTCGCGCATTGCAGCCTGCAGCTCGGGATGAAAGCGCGAGCGGTCGCCAATGATCCGCAGGCTGATGTCGTTCTCGTTCAGGCGCTTGGTTTCACTGCGTAGCGCCGTGAAGAAAAGCTCCATCAGCGCACCAACCTCTTCGGCCGGGCGCTGCCAGTTTTCACTGGAGAACGCGAACAGTGTCAGCACCTCGACCTTGGCTTCGGCACACACCTCGATAACGGCCCGCACAGCGTCGACGCCCGCCTTATGGCCAGCAACGCCTGGCAGCAGGCGCTTCTTGGCCCAGCGATTATTACCGTCCATGATAATCGCGACATGGCGCGGTACCGAAGACGGCACGGCCGGTTTTATCTTTTCCATGAAAGCGTCCGAAACCTTAAACAGCCATCAGATCAGCTTCTTTCTGCTTGACAGCAACTTCGATTTCAGCAACGAATTTGTCAGTCAGCTTTTGCACGTCGTCCGCCGCGCGACGCTCTTCGTCTTCGCTGATTTCCTTCTCCTTGACCAGATCTTTCAACTGGCTCAGGGCGTCACGACGAATGTTGCGTACAGCAACACGAGCGTCTTCAGCGGCGTCGCGTGCCTGCTTGGTGAAGCCCTTGCGGGTTTCCTCGGTCAGAGCAGGCATGGAGATCAGCAGCAGCTCACCCAGGTTGGTCGGATTGAAGCCCAGACCGGAGCTCTGGATAGCCTTGTCGACAGCAGCAAGCATATTACGCTCGAACGCCACGACCTGAAGAATGCGCGAGTCCTTGACGGTCACGTTGGCAACCTGACTCAGCGGCGTGTCGGCACCGTAATAAGGGACCATGACACCACCCAGAATGCTCGGGTGCGCCTTGCCGGTGCGGATTCGGGTGAACGCGTGGGTCAGCGACTCCAGACTCTTCTGCATGCGGGTCTGAGCGTCTTTCTTGATTTCGTTGATCATTGTTGGGCTTCCTCGATCAGGGTCCCTTCAGCGCCACCATGGACGATATTCAGAAGGGCACCCGGCTTGTTCATGTTGAAGACGCGCAATGGCATCTTGTGATCGCGACACAGGCAGATTGCGGTCAGATCCATCACGCCCAACTTGCGATCCAGCACTTCATCGTAAGTCAGATGATCGAACTTCTCGGCATTCGGGTCCTTGAACGGATCTGCGGTATACACGCCATCCACCTTGGTGGCCTTGAGCACTACATCGGCGTCGATCTCGATCGCGCGCAGGCAGGCAGCCGAATCGGTCGTAAAGAACGGATTACCCGTACCCGCAGCAAAAATCACCACTTCCTTGGCGCTGAGATGGCGCATGGCCTTGCGGCGATCGTAATGATCGGTCACACCCAGCATGGAAATGGCCGACATCACGATGGCCGTGATATTAGCGCGCTCTAGCGCATCGCGCATTGCCAGGGCGTTCATCACAGTGGCCAGCATGCCCATGTGGTCGCCTGTTACCCGATCCATACCCGCAGCACTCAAGGCTGCGCCACGGAAAAGGTTACCGCCGCCGATCACCAGACCGACCTGAACACCGATACCGACCAGCTGGCCGACTTCCAGCGCCATACGGTCCAGCACCTTGGGGTCAATGCCGAACTCTTCCGAGCCCATGAGGGCCTCACCGCTGAGCTTGAGTAGAATGCGTTTATAGCGAGCCTGATAACCACTGCCCTGCTGAGCCATTGCGAATCTCTCCTGCGGCGTTTTCTGAAAAAAATCTGTGCTGGCTATTTCAAACCTGCGCTTACTTTAGCTTGACGCTCTGCGAGCGTCGGGAGAATGCAGCCTTGTGAGCACAATCTCCAAGGAAAATTTCCTTTTCTCTTTCGACAAAGAGGCCGCACGCGTGAGCGGGCAGCCTCTTTGGGGCGACAGTTGAAAAACCGTCTTACTGCTTGGCAGCAGCCAGCTGTGCAGCCACTTCGTCAGCGAAGTTATCAACTGGCTTCTCGATGCCGTCGCCTACTTTGAAGTAGGTGAAGGAAACGATTTCAGCAGCGGCTTTCTTGGCCAGATCACCGACCTTGACTTCCGGGCTCTTGACGAACGCCTGCTCGACAAGGCTGGCTTCAGCCAGGAACTTGGTGATACGGCCGCCAACCATTTTTTCAACGATTTCAGCTGGCTTGCCTTTGATCTTGTCTTCGTTCAGTTGCAGGAAGACGTTTTTCTCGCGCTCGATCGCTTCGGCAGAAACTTCCGAAGGGAACAGGAACTCGGGGTTGCTTGCCGCTACGTGCATGGCGATATCTTTAGCCAGCTCGACGTTGCCACCTTTGAGGGTAACTACCACACCGATCTTGTTGCCGTGCAGGTAAGTACCTACAACGTCGCCCTCGATACGCTTCAGGCGGCGGATGTTGACGTTTTCGCCAACCTTGCCGACCAGCACCAGACGTGCAGCTTCCTGAGCTTCGATCAGCGGAGCGACATCAGTCAGCTTGTCAGCAAAGGCTTTTTCGACGCTTGCAGCAACGAAAGCCTTGAAGTCGTCCTGCAGAGCCAGGAAGTCGGTCTGCGAGTTGACTTCGATGATGACAGCAGCCTTGCCGTCATCCTTGATGGCGATCGCGCCTTCAGCAGCAACGTTGCCTGCTTTCTTGGCGGCCTTGATCGCGCCGGAAGCACGCATATCGTCGATTGCTTTTTCGATGTCGCCGCCAGCCTTGGTCAAAGCCTTTTTGCAGTCCATCATGCCTTCGCCGGTACGCTCGCGCAGTTCTTTGACCAACGCTGCAGTAATCTCTGCCATTTCAAAATCCTCTTGGATAGGTCTTCAACCATTCCACCCGGCTCGCCGGGCGTGCAATTCTTGAAAAATCAGGGTGGCAGCAACACATGACAGCAAGGTCATGGCTACAGACCGACAAATCATTTCCTAGGTGGCAAAAAGGGGGCTAAGCCCCCTTTTCGCGTACTGAGTAAACGCCAGGCGTTTGTACTCAGCCTTCTACAGCAGCTGCAGCTGGAGCTTCTTCGACGAATACGTCGGTGCCGCCAGCAACATTGTTACGACCACGGATAACAGCGTCAGCCATCGAACCCATGTACAGCTGGATGGCGCGAATGGCGTCATCGTTGCCCGGGATGATGTAGTCAACGCCTTCCGGGCTGCTGTTGGTATCGACAACGCCGATAACCGGGATGCCCAGCTTGTTGGCTTCGGTGATCGCGATGCGCTCGTGATCAACGTCGATAACGAACAGTGCGTCTGGCAGACCGCCCATATCCTTGATACCACCCAGGCTGCGATCCAGTTTTTCCAGATCACGGGTGCGCATCAGGGCTTCTTTTTTGGTCAGCTTGGCGAAAGTACCGTCTTCGGACTGTACTTCCAGCTCGCGCAGACGTTTGATCGACTGACGAATGGTCTTGAAGTTGGTCAGCATGCCACCCAACCAGCGATGGTCGACGTACGGCGAACCGCAACGTGCTGCTTCTTCAGCAACGATTTTGCCAGCGGAACGCTTGGTGCCGACGAACAGAATCTTGTTTTTGCCCGAAGCCAGGCGCTCAACGAAAGTCAGGGCTTCGTTGAACATAGGCAGGGTTTTTTCAAGGTTGATGATGTGAATCTTGTTACGCGCGCCGAAAATGTACTTACCCATTTTCGGGTTCCAGTAACGGGTTTGGTGACCGAAGTGCACACCGGCCTTCAGCATATCGCGCATATTGACTTGGGACATGATAGTTCCTTGATAAGTCGGGTTAGGCCTCCACGTATCCCAATGACCAACCAATGGCATCTGCCAAGGGCACCCAGGTCATCGTGTCGACACGTGTGTGGGTTTGTGCTTCAAGGAGGGACCTTGGAAAGCGGCGCATTTTATATCACAAAAGGGAAGAGAACGGAACTCCCATCAAGTTCTTGTTTTGCGGTGCTTTAAAGCCGCATCCGCTGCCTAAAGAAGGAAGCGATGATTACCCGGCACCGGCGGTCTGATAGAATTACGCCTTTGCGCACCAACCGCGTGCCAGCCACGCCGAGAGATTCTGTATGACCATCACCCTCAAAACCCCGGAAGACATCGAAAAGATGCGCATCGCCGGTCGCCTGGCCGCCGATGTTCTGGAAATGATAGCGCCTCACGTAAAGCCCGGTGTAACCACCGAAGAGCTGGACCGCCTCTGCCACGATTACATCGTCAACGAGCAACAGGCCATCCCTGCCCCGCTGAACTACAAAGGCTTCCCCAAGTCGATCTGCACCTCGATCAATCAGGTAGTCTGCCACGGCATCCCGAGCGACAAGAAGCTGAAGAACGGCGACTCGCTCAACATTGACGTTACCGTCATAAAGGACGGGTACCACGGGGACACCAGCAGGATGTTCCATGTCGGCACCGTTCCGGTATGGGCCGAGCGTCTGTCGAAAGTAACTCAAGAGTGTCTGTATAAGGCTATCGAAATCGTCAAACCCGGCACTCGCCTGGGCGACATCGGCGCCGTTATTCAGAAACACGCTGAAAAGAATGGTTTCTCTGTGGTTCGGGAGTTCTGTGGTCACGGCATCGGCAAGGTGTTTCATGAAGAGCCGCAGGTCATGCACTTCGGCGAGGCTGGAACCGGTATCGAACTGCAGGAAGGCATGACCTTCACCATCGAGCCGATGATCAACCAGGGACGCCCTGAAACCAATATCCTTGGCGATGGCTGGACGGCGATCACCAAGGACCGCAAGCTCTCGGCGCAATGGGAGCACACGCTGCTGGTAACCGCTGACGGTTACGAAATCTTCACTTTACGCAGCGACGACACTATTGCACAAAAAGCCCCCTGACCGGAGGCTGCACGACTGAACACCCGACCCGACATGAGGAATACTGCTCCATGCCGCAAGTAGATCCAGACTTGTTCGATCGTGGCCAGTTCCAGGCCGAACTGGCCTTGAAAGCCAGCCCCATCGCTGCGTTCAAGAAGGCTATCCGCAGGGCGAAAGACGTCCTTGATGATCGCTTCAGGTCAGGGCGCGACATTCGGCGACTGATAGAAGACCGGGCATGGTTTGTAGATAACATCCTGCAGAAGGCCTGGGATCAGTTCGAATGGAGCGAAGATGCCGATATCGCCCTGCTTGCAGTGGGCGGCTACGGGCGCGGCGAACTGCATCCGTACTCGGACATTGACCTGCTGATCCTGCTGGACAGTGATGACCACGAAATTTTTCGCGAACCTATCGAGCGGTTTCTGACACTGCTCTGGGACATCGGTCTGGAGGTCGGGCAAAGCGTGCGCTCTGTCAATGAATGTGCACAGGAAGGCCTGGCCGACCTGACTGTCATCACCAACCTGATGGAAAGCCGCACCATTGCAGGTCCCGAGCATCTGCGCCAACGCATGCTGGAAGTCACCAGTACGCAGCATATGTGGCCGAGCAAGGAGTTCTTTCTTGCCAAGCACGCCGAACAGAAAAAGCGTCATCACAAGTACAACGATACCGAATACAACCTGGAACCCAACGTCAAGGGCTCGCCCGGCGGTTTGCGCGACATTCAGACCATTCTGTGGGTTGCGCGACGCCAGTACGGCACGTTGAATCTGCATGCACTGGCAGGCGAAGGCTTCCTGCTGGGCAGCGAAAACGCCCTGCTGGCCTCCTCCCAGGAGTTTCTCTGGAAAGTGCGCTATGCGCTGCACATGCTGGCCGGACGATCAGAAGATCGGCTTCTGTTCGATTATCAGGTCCGCATCGCAGGCTTGCTGGGCTATGAAGACAGTGACGCCAAGCTCGCCATCGAGCGTTTCATGCAGAAGTATTATCGCGTGGTCATGAGCATCGCCGAACTCAGCGATCTGATTATCCAGCATTTCGAAGAAGTGATTCTTTCCGACGACAGCGGCACAGCGCAGCCGATCAATTCGCGCTTCCAGCTGCACGACGGCTATATAGAAGCCACCAACCCGAACGTTTTCAAGCGCACCCCGTTTGCCATGATCGAGATTTTCGTGCTCATGGCCCAGCATCCCGAGATAAAGGGCGTGCGCGCCGACACCATTCGTTTGCTGCGTGAACACCGGCACCTGATCAACGATGATTTCCGTAACGATATCCGTAACACCAGCCTGTTCATCGAGCTGTTCAAGTGCGAGACAGGCATTCATCGCAACCTGCGCCGGATGAACCGCTACGGCATTCTAGGGCTGTATCTGCCGGAATTCGGCCATATCGTCGGGCAGATGCAGCATGACCTGTTCCACATCTATACCGTCGATGCGCACACGCTGAATCTGATCAAGCACCTGCGCAAGCTGCAATACACAGAAGTGTCCGAAAAATTTCCGCTGGCAAGCAAAATAATGGCTCGACTGCCAAAGCCGGAACTGATCTACCTGGCCGGGCTGTACCACGACATTGGCAAGGGCCGTGGCGGCGATCACTCGGAGCTGGGCGCAATAGATGCACAGGCGTTCGGTACGCGCCATCATCTGCCTGACTGGGACACCCGTCTTATTGTCTGGCTGGTGAGCAACCATCTGGTCATGTCGACCACCGCACAGCGCAAGGACCTTTCAGACCCCCAGGTCATCCACGATTTCGCCCAGTTCGTCGGCGACGAAGTGCACCTGGACTATCTGTATGTGCTGACCGTTGCCGACATCAACGCGACCAACCCGCCCCTCTGGAATTCGTGGCGCGCCAGCCTGCTGCGCCAGTTGTACACCGAAACCAAGCGCGCCTTGCGCCGCGGCCTGGAAAACCCGGTTGATCGCGAGGAGCAGATTCGTCGCACCCAGACCGCAGCGCTGGACATCCTGGTACGCAACGGCACTGACCCTGACGATGTCGAGCAACTCTGGTCAGCGCTGGGAGACGATTATTTCCTGCGTCACACCGCTGGCGATGTTGCCTGGCACAGCGATGCCATCCTGCAGCAGCCAGCCGACGGCGGCCCGCTGGTGCTGATCAAGGAAACCACTCAGCGGGAATTCGAAGGCGGGACGCAAATATTCATTTACGCCCCTGACCAGCATGATTTCTTCGCTGTGACCGTGGCGGCGATGGACCAGTTGAACCTGAACATTCATGACGCGCGCATTATCACGTCCAGCAGCAAATTCACACTCGACACCTATATCGTCCTCGATAACGAAGGCGGTTCGATCGGCGACAACCCGGAACGCGTTCAGGAAATCCGCAACGGCCTGACCGAAGCGCTGCGCAACCCGGATGATTACCCGACGATCATCAAGCGCCGCGTGCCTCGTCAGCTCAAGCACTTTGCGTTCGCACCGCAAGTCACCATTCACAACGACGCCCAGCGTCCTGTGACGGTACTTGAACTGCTGGCACCTGACCGCCCCGGCCTGCTGGCGCGCATTGGCAAGATATTCCTGGAGTTCGATCTGTCATTGCAGAATGCCAAGATTGCGACCCTGGGCGAACGCGTGGAAGACGTGTTCTTCATCACCGACGCGAACAATCATCCGCTGTCCGACCCACAGCTGTGCAGCCAGCTGCAGGACGCAATCGTCAAGCAACTGAGCGTCAACTCAGAGCCCGGCCATGATTTGCGAATCAGCATATGAGCACTCGGCCAAACGAATCGACTCAACGCAGTCCATTGAGGAACACTCCCCATGAATAACGCCATGCAACTGCTTCAGCCTTACCCTTTCGAGAAGCTGCGCGCCTTGCTGGCCGGCGTAACGCCCAACCCGGAAAAGCGCCCTGTTGCATTGTCGATTGGTGAGCCGAAACACCGCTCCCCCGATTTCGTCGCCAAGACACTCGCAGACAACCTCGATCAGATGGCGGTTTACCCGACCACGCTGGGTATCCCGGCGCTGCGCGAAGCCATTGCCGGCTGGTGCAACCGTCGATTCGGCGTACCACAGGGCTGGATCGATCCGGCACGCAATGTATTGCCGGTCAATGGCACACGCGAAGCGCTGTTCGCCTTCACCCAGACAGTAGTCAATCGTAGCGATGACGGCCTGGTGATCAGCCCGAACCCGTTTTATCAGATCTATGAAGGTGCTGCCTTTCTGGCCGGAGCCCAGCCTCACTACCTGCCATGCCTGAGCGACAACGGTTTCAATCCCGATTTCGACGCAGTCAGCGCGGACACCTGGAAGCGCTGCCAGATCCTGTTCCTGTGCTCGCCGGGTAACCCGACCGGAGCACTGATTCCTGTTGAAACCCTGAAAAAACTCATCGCCCTGGCCGACGAACATGACTTTGTCATTGCTGCGGACGAGTGCTACAGCGAGCTGTACTTCGATGAGCAGGCTCCACCACCTGGCTTGCTCAGCGCCTGCGTCGAGCTGGGTCGCCAGGATTTCAAGCGTTGCGTGGTGTTCCACAGCCTGTCCAAGCGCTCCAACCTGCCGGGTCTGCGTTCAGGTTTTGTGGCAGGTGATGCCGACATTCTCAAGGCCTTCCTGCTGTATCGCACGTATCACGGCTGCGCCATGCCGGTACAGACTCAGCTGGCGAGCATTGCTGCCTGGAATGACGAGGAGCACGTACGCGCGAACCGTGACTTGTACCGTGAAAAATTCGATGCTGTGCTCGACATCCTCGCGCCAGTGCTCGACGTCCAGCGCCCGGACGGGGGGTTTTACCTGTGGCCGAATGTAGGCACCGATGATGCTGCATTTTGCCGAGACCTGTTCATCGATCAGCATGTGACTGCAGTACCGGGTTCGTACCTTTCCCGCGAGGTGGATGGCGTCAACCCGGGTGCCGGCCGGGTTCGCCTGGCGCTCGTTGCACCTCTGGCCGAGTGCGTCGAAGCCGCCGAACGTATCCGCGCATTCCTGAGCAAATAAACAGCGAAACTTCAGGAAGACAGCCCCGCCGCCTTTGATGTGTGGCGGGGGTAATTAGTTACCACCTGCTACACCTTGCACAAACGTACCTTCAACCTTCATTTTCCAGCCTTCCTGAAAGGAAGCGAACTACGATGAAGGTCGATCACATGTCCGCACCCACCACACAGAGCCTGAAGTTACCTGCATCCTGCGCCATGCGCAGCGCAACGAATCATCAGGCCTCGTACGAAACCGCCATTCGCGAAAACCCCGCCAACGCAGCAATCACTCCTGCCTACGAATCAGGAGCACGCCATGGCTGCGAAGAGTCAACGCACATGGCGCGTCTTCTGGTTTCGTTCAGCAAATACTGGGCACGTGGGCGGACCCTGAAAATGCTTTTTCAGAAACACCCTCCTGCCATTCTGACAACCCCCGTTGCCGAAGCTGCAAAGAAATGGCTGCCTCACATAAATCTGAAATTCGAGTTTGTGACAGGCGGGGCCAGCGATATCCGAATCGGTTTCAACGAGCATCTGAACTGGAGCGCCATAGGGACTGATGCCCTGTTGGCCGAGCAGAATGAAGCCACCATGGAATTCAACGTCAAGGAGCTGTTCACGGCAGACCTGAAACCCATGCCGGACTTGACGCGCATCGTGCTCCATGAATTCGGGCACGCCTTGGGAGCAGTTCACGAGCACCAGCCTCCTCAGGCAAACATCCCCTGGAACGAACCGCTTCTACGCACTCTGCTTTTACAAACCGGATTGACTGACGAAGAAATCAATACCAATTTTTTCGATAAGTACGAAGCTGCTGATTTCTACCATTCGGCTTACGACCGTGATTCCGTCATGCATTACGACATTCCCAACGGCCTGACCCTTGGCGACTTCGAAATCATCAACACTGGCAAAACGCTCAGCCCTAACGACATCAAAGTGATGGGTTCCATATACGGGGACCGGAAAAACTCAAAGTTCGAGGCGAACTGACAAGGCATCGTAAAGAAAATACTGATCGTCAGGCAGTAATGCGCAAGCAGTGCCTGCAATGCGCTGGCCGCTACCCTGCCGAATTAGCCAGCAACCGCATTTGAGACATCGCGCCACGTACTTCACCCCGTGTGGCGCGAGGGCTTTAGAGCGCTACCGGTCACTGTCGTGTTCGCAGTTTTTCCGCAACCCACCCGACCGCCCAGCTTACCGGGTCATGGGACTGCATGGGCAGCAACGGTTTTCCTTCACGTGCGGCCAGCCTGCCTTGCGTCTCAGCCTCACCATGAATCCAGATCGTACTTTGCTTGAATCCCTCGGCACGTTGACGTTCCCTGTAATAACGTTGCCGGACAAGCGCTTCTTGACGCTTCTTCTCTTGTTCAGACATAACGCACCCAGCCTTTAAATGGAAAGCAATAATT
>NZ_LJQT01000461.1:0-10333 GCF_001400515.1 Pseudomonas meliae
TTGCAGCGCCTCCCTAAGAGAGTTTATTGCCTACATGAAGAAAGATCGAAATGCCGTCATTTCCATGCTTTTCGAATCGACGCTGAGCCCAGCCGAACTGCTCCCGGTGCTGGAAGAAGTGCCGGAAATAGCGGATTACAGCCATGTGTCCAACGGACAAAGCTGGCCAACGGTTCGGGAAATGATCGACAGTAACAAACGCCTCGTCATGTTATCGAACGGGTCAGCGGCGCAGAAGTACACGCTGGCCGGCAAACAGGCCGAGGTTCTTTGGGCACCCAACACGCAAGTTGAGAACTCCTACAACCTGGGTATAACTTCGCTGGTTCATGACTGGCAATGCAAAAGACGCTACAGCTACATGGACCTTTCATTGCGCACCCGTGACGGTGGTTTGCCGCGGCTATTCGTTCTTAATCAATTCCATGCCTGGGGCAGTACTACGCTGCATGCAGGAAACATGGACAACAACCTGACCTGGTTGCAGCGCCGGGTGGAAAACTATTGCGGCGAAGCGACCGGTTGGCGCAAACCCAACTACCTGGGCATTGACTTCAACCAGGTGGGTGACGCGCTGCCCTATGCTGCGGCGCTTTCTCAAGGCGGTCTCTATTTCTACGAAGACAACCGGGCCAACCGTGCGGGGGACACCTCCTGCGTATTGCCGGTGAATCAGGGTGGGGGCACCAGCGGCGTTCAATATGACATGAAGCTTGCCTCACGCGGGTGTGAGAACGACGAACTCCGGTCAATGGAACTTGAGGGTGTTCGAGCGGGCACGCGTATAGAACTGTACGACAACCCCGACGCAGATAAGCAGGATGACTTCACACTGATAGACGTCAAGCAATCGATTCCCATGGGCAAAAGGGTGCGAATCGATTCATTCGAGGGCTCGGCCGATACGTTCTACTACCGCAAGGTCGCCTCTCATAATAATGGGCTTGACGGTAAGGTTTCACGAATAAAAGTGCTTAACAAAGCAGACGATAACGACATAAGCGACGCAAGCATTGTGTTATATGAAGGCAATGGGGCAACACAGAATATTGTCTGCACGGTGCCCTTCAATGCGGACAGACAATTCAAAATGGGCAGTGGCAATAACAGCTATGGCTGCGACAACGATGAAATACGCTCTGCCAAAATACTCAAGGCCGGTAAGGGATCGAGGTTCTCGGTTACCGGCAAGCCGGACGGAAGTTTTGGCCAAGGCCGTACAGGCGTAACGTTCAAACGAGCCATCTTGCTACCCATCACGATTTCGAGTTTCAACCGCAGTTACGAAAACGCGGATGTAAAAGTCGAGGTCAGTAATGGCGGTGGTCTGGACGGGAGCATTTCCTATGCCTACTTCCAGCCTCTCTCCGAGCAGAAAGGCAAACCGCCCATCAAAGAGGGCAGCACCAGACCATAGCCTTACTTTACGACGCCCTCATCGATCAACAGCTTCAGAATCGCGGCTGCGCCCTCTTCCGGGCGCAGCCCCTTCAGCACTTGGCCTGCGCCGCCGCTGGCCTTGGCAGTGGCGGCTTTCATGCGATCAGCGCCGCTCTTGGCCTTGATCACTTTCAGGCGTTTGGGCCGCGGTCTGGCTGGCTGCAGCGCTTGGTTGGTCAATAACTCATCGGCAACGACCTGAACTCTTTCGGTGTCCAGCGTGCCACGCTGTGCGGGCCCGAATGCGCTCTGTCGAGGTTTGGGAGCCGCGTTATCCACAGTGGCCAGAAACGGCAGGCGGACCTTCAGCCGACGACGCTGGCCGCGAGGCAGAGCCTGCAACACCACTGCGGTACCGTTGTTCAGCGACTCGACCTCAGCCAGACCGGTCACCAGTGGCCAGCCCAGCCTTTCAGCCAACAGAAAAGGCAGCATGCCCGACCCTTCACCGGTTTCAGCCTGACTGCCGGCCAGCACCACCTGTGCGGCAGAATCGCGGAGGTAGTCAGTCAACGCGACCAGCGCATCGGCGCCCTCGGGTTGCTCCAGCACATGCAGCTCGTTGAGCCCCATGCCAAGGTAAGCGCGCAGTGCCGGTTCTTCGGCATTGCCGGCGTGCAGTACCTGCAAGTTATCCCCAGCCAGCTGCAAGCCAAGCTCGACGGCCCGCGCATCCTGTTCGGCGCGGCGCGCACGACCCGATGTCGGGTGCGCCCCGATGGACACCAGACTGATGATCTGTACCGCATGCTTATCCACAGACACTTCAGGCTGCATCGCGCTTACCTCCGCTGCGCCAGGCTTGCACTGCGGCTATCAACGCCGTGAGCACTTCGGCGCTCTCGCCGATGACCGATAGATCAGCGCGTTTGACCATGTCGCACCCCGCATCCAGATTGATCGCAATGACCTTGTCGCAGGCGCCGATGCCCTGCAGATGCTGGATGGCCCCGGAAATACCGACGGCGACATACACCCTTGCGGTCACCCAGGTGCCACTCGCGCCTACCTGCCGCTCGCGGCCCATGAAACCATCGTCCACCGCCACCCGCGACGCCCCTTCGGTGGCCCCGAGTACCGAAGCGGCATGATGAAACAGGTCCCAGTCTTTGACACCATTGCCGCCAGACAGAATGAATTCGGCTTCAGCCATGGGGATAACTCCGGGATCGACGGCAACCGCTCCCAGGTCCTCTATACGCGGCAGGCTGCGCGCCACGCTTGTGGACAACTCGACCGCCAATACCTCGTGGCGGGTTTCGCTCACCGGTTCGGCACACTCTACGGCGGCCAGAATCAGACGGGCCAAAGGCCGAACCAGGTCTTCGCGCCCGGCTCCTGCCCGACTTATGCACAGCTGGTCCTTGACCTGCCAGACCCGCGTTGCAGGTCGCTCGCCGATACTGGCGGCAAAACGTCTTCCCAGCTCGCCACCGCCGCTACGGCTGTCCGGCAACAGCCAGTGGCGCGGGTTGAACTGGTTATCCACAGCTCGCAAACCCTGCACGCGCTGTTCCGGTGAATAACCGTCGAACCCGGCACCGTCGATAATCAATAACCGATCCACGCCAGCAACGTCGAACGCAGTTTCCTTGTGTTCGCCGAACACCACTGCCAGCACGGCACCTTCAGCTCCGGCAAGCTGACGCGCCAGCCCCAGCAAGTCGCGATCGTGGCTGCTCAGGCGGCCGCCGACCATATCGGGCACCACCGTGATATAGAACGCTGGCTCGACGATGGCATGCAGTGGCAACTGCACGTCGGCAGCGGCCGAACGCTTGACCGCGCCACCCTGCTGAGCGCCGCTACGGTCGATGCGCTTTATACCGTTGGGACCGATAAAACCCAGGCCATGCACGTTCTTGCGCAGCAAACCGTTTGGTCCCATCCAGCTGTTCAGCGCCGGCTGCATGGCCGCATGCAGTGGGTGCAGTCGATTGCGAGCAATCCACTCGGCACGAGGGTCGCGGCGGATAATGTCGCTCATCAGTACACCTCCGCGGGTTCACGTTTGCTGGCAACAGACGGGCTGGGGATAACTTCTTCAATCAGCGCATCGGCCACCAGCTCGGCGATATCCTTGATCAGCGGGCGTGGTTCAACCACGCCTTCAAGCATGGCCGTGCACTGTGGACAACCGACTGCTACCACCTCGGCAGCGGTTTCAAGAATGTCGTCCATGCGCATGTCGGGAATTCGCTGTTTGCCGGGGATATCGGTGATCGGCGCGCCGCCACCACCGCCACAGCAGCGGGAACGAAAGCCCGAGCGCTGCATTTCCCTGATTTCTATACCCAGCGCACGCAGCACGTCACGAGGGGCCTCGTACTCGCCGTTATAACGGCCCAGGTAACACGGGTCGTGATAGGTCACGCTGGCACCTTTGTGCTGGCCCAGACTCAATGCGCCATTGCGCACCAGTTCAGCCATGAAGGTGCTGTGATGCTGCACCTGATAGTCACCGCCAAAAGCGCCATATTCGTTTTTCAGCACATGAAAACTGTGTGGGTCGCAGGTCACGATACGCTTGAAGCTGTAATTGGCCAGGGTCTGAATGTTGCGTTGGGCAAGTACCTGAAAGGTTGCCTCATCGCCCAGACGCCGTGCCACGTCACCGCTGTCGCGCTCTTCGAGGCCCAGCACGGCGAAATCGATCCTGGCCGCTTTGAGTACTTTGACAAAGGCGCGCAGCGTGCGCTGATTGCGCATGTCGAACGCGCCATCGCCGACCCAGAACAGCACGTCCACGCTCTTTCTCTCGCTGAGCAGACTCAGGTTCAGATCCGCTGCCCAGTTCATCCGACCACCCGGTGCAAAACCGCCGGGGTTATCGGTGGCGATCAGGTTATCCAGCACCCCGGCACCCTTGTTTGGCGTCGCGCCCTTTTCAAGGGTCAGGTGACGGCGCATGTCGACGATGGCATCGACGTGCTCGATCATCATCGGGCACTCTTCGACGCAGGCTCGGCACGTGGTGCAGGACCACAGCGTTTCGGCGTCCACCAGCCCGTTGACGATGGGCTGATGCGGATTGCCGCCATGCTCGCCCAGCGGCTTGCCTTTGCCATCCAGCGACGGATATGGACTGCCCGCAAATTTTGCGTCGGTGCCACCGGCAAGGCCGACCACCATGTCCTGAATCAACTTTTTCGGGTTGAGTGGCTGGCCTGCCGCAAACGCCGGGCAGGCCGCTTCGCACTTGCCGCACTGCACGCAGGCGTCGAAGCCCAGCAGTTGGTTCCAGGTGAAGTCCTGAGGTTTCTCCACACCCAGCGGTGCGGTTCGATCGTTCAGATCCAAAGGTTTCAGGCCCGTGGAGCGACCACCAGCAAAGCGCTCGGCACGCCGGTGCCAGGCCAGGTGCAGGGCCCCGGCGAAGGCGTGCTTCATCGGCCCGCCCCAGGTCATGCCGAAAAACAGTTCGCTTACGCCCCACAGCACGCCCAGCCCGAGAACAGCGACGAGCACCCAGCCACCAAAATGCTCGGGAAGAATGCCCGCCACCGGCAGCGTGACCAGAAAGAAACTCGCGGAAAACGCCATGAGGCTTTTCGGCAGACGCATCCACGGCCCTTTCGACAAACGCGCGGGCGGATTGAGACGACGCTTATAGACAAATACCGCGCCGACAAACATCACCGCCGTCATTAGCAATAGCGCGTAGCCAAGAACGCGGTTATGCAGGCCGAAGCCGTGCACCAGAATCGCCAGCACGATTGAGGCAACCGCACCCCCTGCAGTGGCAACGTGGGTGTTGGCGATGTATTTATCGCGTGCGACTACGTGGTGCAGGTCAACCATGTAGCGCTTGGGCATGGCCAGCAGCCCGCCGAGCAAGTCGACTTTCGAGGGCCGTCCGTTGCGCCACATGCTCACCCGCCGCCACGCACCCAGCGCCGCAAGGGCCAGGGCGCTGAACAGCAGGATGGGAAGAAGGGTGTCTAGCATCACGTTGCCCTCAAGATGCAAGCTTTAAGCTGGAAGCCTCAAGCTGCAAGCTTCAAGAAAAAGTACCGAGCAAAGGCTTCTACTTGCAGCTTGAAGCTTGCAACCTGTAGCTGTTCTCAAAAATCCTTGCACAGGCGCAAGCCGTCATAGATCGCTGCATGGGTATTGCGCTGCGCCACGCAGTCGCCGATACGGAACAGCAGGTAACCGTCGCCCGGCTGGCTCAATGAAGGCTGTGGCTGAATGGCGAATAGCGCATCGATGTCGATCTGGCCCTTGTTGCGCGAGCCTTCCTTGAGCGCGTAATAAATCGCTTCGTCCGGACGCACGCCGTTTTCCACCACCACTTGATCGACCACTCGCTCTTCCCTGGCACCGGTGTATTCGTTCTCCAGCACCGCCACCAGCTTGTCGCCCTCGCGATAGACCTTTTCCAGCATCATGTCGCCGGTCATGATCACTTCCTTGGGGTACATGCTGCGGTAGTAGGTCGGGAACGAGGTTCCGCCAATTGCCACGCCCGGCTTGATGTCATCGGTGACGATTTCGACCTGGCTGCCCTTGTCGGCCAGATAGTCGGCCACCGACATGCCGGTGAACTCGCAGATGGTGTCGTAGACCAGCACGTTCTTGCCGGGCGCCACCTTGCCGTCCAGCACATCCCAACTGCTGACCACCAGGCCTTCAGCCGCACCCCAGTGTTCGTTCTGCTCAAGAAACGGGTGACCGCCGACCGCCAGCACCACGATGTCCGGGCGCAGGTCGAGGATGGTTGCTCCATCGGCCGCAACACCCAGACGCAAATCTACTTTCAAGCGCGCCAGCTCCAGCTGGAACCAACGCGTAATACCGGCAATCTGGTCGCGCTGCGGTGCCTTGGACGCGGTAGTGATCTGCCCGCCGATGAACTCCTTTTTCTCGAACAGCGTTACGTCATGGCCACGCTCGGCAGATACCCGAGCCGCTTCCATACCGGCAGGACCGGCACCGACCACCACGACCTTGCGTTTCGGCCCAGTGGACTTTTCGATGATGTGCGGCACGCCCATGTATTCGCGGGACGTCGCAGCGTTCTGGATGCACAACACATCCAGCCCCTGATACTGGCGGTCGATGCAGTAGTTGGCACCGACGCACTGTTTGATCTGATCGATCTGGCCCATCTTGATCTTGGCGATCAGGTGCGGGTCGGCAATGTGCGCGCGGGTCATGCCGACCATGTCGACATAGCCGCCTTCCAGAATTCGCGTTGCCTGGTTCGGGTCCTTGATGTTCTGCGCGTGCAGCACCGGGGCCTTGACCACTTCCTTGATCCCGGCCGCCAGGTGCAAAAACGGCTCCGGTGGATAACTCATGTTCGGAATGACGTTGGCCAGGGTGTTGTGGGTGTCGCAACCCGAGCCCACCACGCCGATGAAATCGATCATGCCGGTGTCGTCGTAATACTTGGCGATCTGTTTCATGTCCTCGTGGCTGAGGCCATCGGGGTGGAACTCGTCGCCACAGATGCGCAGGCCCACACAAAAGTCAGGGCCGACCTCCTTGCGCACCGCCTTGATCACTTCCAGGCCGAAGCGCATGCGGTTCTCGAAACTGCCACCCCATTCATCGGTGCGCTTGTTGACCCGCGGGCTCCAGAACTGGTCGATCATGTGCTGGTGCACCGCCGACAACTCGACCCCGTCCAGCCCACCGGTCTTGGCACGCGCCGCTGCGCTGGCGTAGTTGCCGATCACTCGCCAGATCTCCTCCGGCTCAATGGTCTTGCAAGTCGCACGGTGTACCGGCTCGCGAATGCCTGACGGCGACATCAGGGTCGGCCAGTGATCACCATCCCAGCGCGAGCGACGGCCCATGTGAGTAATCTGGATCATGATCTTGGCGCCGTGCTTGTGCATGGCGTCGGCGAGGTTCTGGAAGTGCGGGATGATTCTGTCGGTCGCCAGATTGACCGATTTCCACCAGCCTTGCGGGCTGTCGATGGCGACACTTGATGAGCCGCCGCAGATGGCCAGACCGATGCCGCCCTTGGCCTTCTCTTCGTAGTACTTCACATACCGGTCGGTGGTCATACCGCCGTCTGTGGCATAAACCTCAGCGTGCGCGGTACTCAACACACGGTTACGGATTGTCAGTTTGCCAATCTGGATCGGCTGGAACATCGCTTCGAAAGCCATAACGCGATCCTCGATTTACAGCGGCTTGACGACAAACAGTCCGTCGTCGTGACCTTCTTCGGAACCACCGTAAACTTGCTCGGCTACGGTACGGATCGAGCTGCCGCTGGCGGCGAGTATCTGGTCCATCGCCCCGGCAAACCAGCCGGTGAACATGTAGTCGACCTTACGTCCGACCTTGCCGTAGACATACACGAAACAGGAGTGCTCAAGCTTCACGCTGGCGGTGCCTTTTTCGATATCGATGTCCTGAATCTTGAACAGCCCCCAGCCGCGTTGCGACAGACGCTTCATGTAGTGCTCGAACACGGCAACACCTTGCAGGCCGTGGCATTCGGCTTCTTTTTCACACCAGTGCCAGGCGGACTTGTAACCGGCTTTGTAGAGAATGTCAGCGTAGGCATCGGCACCCAGCACTTCTTCGATGCCCATGTGGTTGTTGACGAAAAAGTGCCGGGGCACATAGAGCATCGGCAACGCATCGGAGGTCCAGACGCCGGTTTCGCTGTCGACTTCGATAGGCAGTTGCGGGGCGATTTTAGCCATGGGGGTCAAACTCCAGATGATTCGGGTTACACCCACCGCCTGAAAGGCCGCGGGGGTTCAATTCGATAAGGTGTGGCTGGCGGATTACTCGCCCCAGACGTCGGCCAGTACGTTGACCCAGTTCTCGCCCATGATCTTGCGCACCACGCGCTCGGAATGACCGCGCTTGAGCAATGTTTCAGTCAGATTGGGAAACTCGCCCACGGTGCGGATGCCCAGCGGGTTGATGATCTTGCCGAAGCTGGTCAGACGGCGGGCATAGCCCTTGTCGTGGGTCAGGTATTCAAAAAAGTCCTGACCGTGCCCCTGGGTAAAGTCAGTACCAATGCCGATGGCATCTTCACCCACGATGTTCATCACGTATTCGATGGCTTCGGCGTAATCGTCGATGGTCGAATCGATGCCCTTGGCCAGAAACGGCGCGAACATGGTCACGCCTACGAAGCCGCCGTGGTCGGCGATAAACTTCAGTTCAGCGTCGGACTTGTTGCGCGGGTGTTCCTTGAGGCCGGACGGCAGGCAGTGGGAATAGCAGACCGGCTTTTTCGATTCGAGTATGACTTCTTCCGAGGTTTTCGAACCCACGTGGGACAGGTCGCACATCACTCCGACACGGTTCATTTCAGCGACGATCTCACGACCGAAACCCGACAGCCCGCCGTCACGTTCGTAGCAGCCGGTGCCGACCAGGTTCTGGGTGTTGTAGCACATCTGCACGATGCCGACGCCCAGTTGCTTGAAGATCTCGACGTAGCCGATCTGGTCTTCATAGGCATGCGCATTCTGGAAGCCGAAGAGGATGCCGGTCTTGCCCAGTTCCTTGGCCTTGCGAATGTCTGCGGTGGTGTGCACCGGCATGACCAGGTCGCTGTTTTCGCGCATCAGTTTCTGGCTGCTGCAGATGCTGTTGATAGTGGCCTGGAAGCCTTCCCATACCGACACCGTGCAGTTGGCCATGGTCAGGCCGCCCTTGCGCATGTCTTCAAACAGTTCGCGGTTCCACTTGGCGATGATCAGCCCGTCAATAACGATGCTGTCGGCGTGCAATTCGGCTGGGCTCATCAGGCTGTCCCCTTTTTTGATTCCGGCGCGCCGAATCGGCTGTCGGCGCTAATGGGGTCAGCATATGCCGGAGGGTCGCGTGAACCGGGTGCAAAAACGACAGGGGGTTTGCCGAAAGCGTCAAGATGCGACAAAGGGTGACGGCGTGTCGCCCCACGATGTCGTAAACCTGTTCATTGTCTCGCGCTTGAGACAGAATCCAGCGTATCAATGGATCGGAGCGACTCGATGAAAACGTTTTTGCTGACCCTGGCCCTGATGGCAACGGCTGTGACAGGCGTACAGGCTGCTCAGAACCCGGATGTCTCGCCTTGCGACGGTGTTGACGATGACAAGCAGACTCTGGAGTGCTCGGTTTACAGCCGCACGACTGCAGAAGAATTGCTCAAGGAAAATTTCAACAACCTGCTCAAGCGTGTTCAGTCCCAGTTCGTTGCCAACAAGACGCAATTCAACGACTTTACCAGCAAACTCAAGACCGCCCAGCAAGCCTGGGAGAAGCTGCGTGACGCAGATTGCGCCGTTGAAGTCTTCCCTTCTGCGGCAGGCAGCAAAGCATTCACCATCAGTGAAAACGACTGCATTGCGCGCATGAGCGACGAGCGCTCGGAGTACCTGGAGTCGATTGCACAGGAATAACGTCTACGATGAGATAACCTGCTTCTTTATATGAACGAGCTCATCAGGTTTTCTCATGATTATTTGCGGTGTAGAAATCAAAGGCAGCGAAGCTATCTTCGCCCTTGCCACTCGGCAGAGCAGCGGGCTCGCTCATCTGCCGCTGGCCACGAAAAAGATCGCGCTGGAGGACGATGAAGAGCCTGCCAACGTCAAGGCTTTCGCTACGCAGCTCGCCAGCTTCGTACGCGAACACGGCGTCAGTCACATCGCCATCAAAAAACGCAGCAAGAAAGGCGAATTCGCCGGCGGCCCGACCACATTCAAGATCGAAACCATCTTTCAACTGATGTCCGATTGCGATGTAGCGCTGATCTCGCCGCAGACCATTAATGCGCAGAACAAGAAACACGCTTTCGCCCTGCCCGATACGCTTAACAAGTATCAGCACGAAGCTTACAAGGCGGCGTGTGCGGGGTTGATGAAGAGCGTTTAAGCAACTTCAAGAGAGGACGCAGAGCGTCCAGAAAGGCATGCGACGC
>NZ_LJQT01000461.1:10355-20255 GCF_001400515.1 Pseudomonas meliae
GTCACAAATCTGCGCCGCGCTGCCAATTTCGAAGCGCTATAAAAAAACCCGCATTTCTGCGGGTTTCTTCAATGCGCAATCAACTCAGTTGATCTTGGCATCCAGCTCGCCACGCGCGTAGCGTTCGAACATGGCGTCCAGGGAGATCGGTTTGATCTTCGAGGCGTTGCCAGCGGTGCCGAAGGCTTCGTAGCGCGCGATGCACACGTCACGCATGGCCGAGACGGTTTTGGCCAGATACTTGCGCGGGTCGAACTCGCTTGGGTTTTTAGCCATGAATTCGCGGATGGCACCGGTAGAGGCCAGACGCAGGTCGGTATCGATGTTGACCTTGCGCACGCCGTGCTTGATGCCTTCAACGATTTCTTCGACCGGCACACCGTAGGTTTCTTTGATGTCGCCGCCGAACTCGTTGATGATTTTCAGCCATTCCTGTGGAACGGACGAAGAACCGTGCATCACCAGGTGAGTGTTAGGGATGCGCTTGTGGATCTCTTTAATACGCTCGATCGCCAGGATGTCACCGGTAGGCGGCTTAGTGAACTTGTACGCACCGTGGCTGGTGCCAATGGCAATGGCCAGAGCATCGACCTGGGTGCGCTTGACGAAGTCAGCCGCTTCTTCAGGGTCGGTCAGCATCTGGCTGTGGTCCAGAACGCCTTCCGCGCCAACACCATCTTCTTCACCGGCCATACCGGTTTCCAGCGAACCCAGCACGCCCAGCTCACCTTCCACGGAAACGCCGCAGGCGTGAGCGAAGGACACAACGCGACGGGTAACGTCGACGTTGTAGTCGTAATCGGCTGGGGACTTGCCGTCTTCACGCAGCGAGCCGTCCATCATCACCGAGCTGAAGCCCAGCTGGATCGAGCGCTGGCAGATGTCAGGGCTGGTACCGTGGTCCTGGTGCATGACCACCGGGATGTGCGGGAATTCTTCGATCGCGGCGAGAATCAGGTGACGCAGAAACGGCGCACCGGCGTATTTGCGGGCACCGGCAGAAGCCTGGACGATCACCGGGGAGTCGGTCTTGTCGGCCGCTTCCATAATGGCGCGCATCTGTTCCAGGTTGTTTACGTTGAAAGCTGGAACGCCGTAGCCGAATTCGGCTGCGTGGTCCAACATCTGGCGCATGCTGATAAGTGCCATTGTCTGTCTCTCTCCCGGTAGGGTCGTTAATCGAGCAAGCCTGCCGTAGTGGCGGCTGCCATTCAAGTTATAAGCTCAGCCACGAAGGCTGTGCGTGTGTGCCCGAGATCCGACTTATCTGGCCTTGCAGCCGCGACCGATCAGATCGTTGGTAGCGTCCCAGTAGATCAGGCCCTCGCTACCCTTGTTGACGAATGCCAACACATTGTTGCTGTAAAGCGTTCCGCTGGCAGCGCCGGGTTCAGCCTTGAGCCTGAACACCTGATCGCTCTGATTCAGACGAACATCGACTTCCTTTTTGGCCGAATCGATGTAGCGCCAGTTGACCTCTGCATTGCTGTCACACACCCAACGGTTCCAGGGGTCATTGTGCTGCGATGTGCTCAGGCTCGAACAACCGCCAAGCACTGCCAAAACCCCAAGGGCAATCACGCGTCTCATTACATCTCCTGGCTGCCCTGCGAAACGCGGTGTATGCCGGTCGTCTCAACTGTCAGGGGCAGTTCTGTTCCTGTTTACGGTCGTCGGCCGGCTCACCCGTTACATGTGCCTCGACCCGTTGACTGTTTTCAGTCGTCGGCACATTCACAGAGGCCGGGCTGAATATCTGACAGGTCTTGGCATGTGAGCCAGAACCGGTACAACCAGCCAATACAACGCAGCTCATCAGAGCCAGGGCAGCGATCTTCATGGCGAAATATCCACTCTTTAAAGACCGCCCAAGCCCGTCAATGTTGCCAAACGGATTTCAGACCTGGCTCACAAACATCCTACATTGCCTGTTCTGGGCATGAACTCGTAACGATCCCATACCTGCGGACCGCCACGCTTGTAGATGACCGGCACTGTTTCAGCCTGCCAGCCCGCCTGATAACAGCTTAACTGGAGCGGTTGGCTCGGGGAGTCGCTCTCCACCTCTTCAACCGCAGGTTTGCCCGCGCAACCGGCCAGCAAACCTGCGATGAGAAACCACGGTAACGCCCTGACCATTGACCACTCCTTGTCCAAAGCTTTCATTCAAGCCTTGGCGCGTTGTTCGAGCACTTCTACCGCTGGCAGAACCTTGCCTTCCACGAACTCGAGGAATGCACCGCCACCGGTCGAAATGTAGGAAATCTGTTCTGCAACACCATACTTATCGATAGCCGTCAATGTGTCGCCACCGCCCGCGATGGAGAACGCCTGGCTTTCGCCAATGGCCTTGGCCAGCGTTTTGGTGCCTTCACCAAACTGATCGAATTCAAACACGCCGACTGGACCGTTCCACAGGATAGTCCCGGAAGATTTCAGTAATTCGGCGAAATGCGCAGCAGTTTGCGGGCCAATATCGAGAATCATGTCGTCGTCGGCCACGTCAGCGATCAGCTTGACGGTTGCAGTGGCGCTCTCGGCGAACTCCTTGGCAACCACCACGTCAGTCGGCAATGGCACGCTGACCTTGGCGGCAATGGCACGCGCGGTATCGAGCAGGTCAGGTTCGTACAGCGATTTACCGACCTTGTGACCCGCTGCGGCCAGGAAGGTATTGGCAATGCCGCCGCCGACGATCAACTGATTGCAGATGCCGCTCAGGCTGTTGAGTACGTCAAGCTTGGTGGACACCTTGGAGCCAGCAACGATGGCAGTCATCGGCTGAGCCGGAGCGCCCAAGGCCTTGCCCAGCGCTTCAAGCTCGGCGGCCAGCAACGGGCCTGCCGCTGCCACTTTGGCGAATTTGGCAACGCCGTGGGTCGAGCCCTCGGCACGGTGAGCGGTACCGAAAGCGTCCATCACGAACACGTCGCACAGGGCCGCATATTTCTGTGCCAGCTCGTCGGCGTTCTTTTTCTCACCCTTGTTGAAGCGAACGTTCTCGAACAGCACGACATCGCCGGCCTTGACGGCAACGCCGTCCAGATAATCGGCAACCAGCGGAACATCACGACCCAATGCCTTGCTCAGGTAATCGGCAACCGGCCTGAGGCTGTTTTCAGCAGAGAACTCGCCCTCGGTCGGACGACCCAGGTGCGAGCAGACCATGACGGCCGCGCCTTTTTCCAACGCCAGCCTGATGGTCGGCAGCGAGGCAAGAATACGTGCATCACTGCTGACAACGCCGTCCTTTACCGGGACATTGAGGTCTTCGCGGATCAGTACACGTTTACCTTGCAGATCGAGGTCGGTCATCTTCAAGACGGTCATGAGCATTCCTGTTTTTTTACTGTTATTGGTCAGCGACGCGCAGAAAGTGATCGGCGACGTCGAGCATTCGGTTGGCAAAACCCCATTCGTTATCGAACCAGGCCAGCAGATTGACCAGCCTGGGACCGGAAACGCGGGTCTGACTCGCATCGACAATCGCCGAATGCGGGTCATGGTTGAAATCGCAGCTGGCGTGCGGCAACTCAGTGTAGGCCAGCAGTCCCTTGAGCGGGCCGCTGGTGGCGGCCTCACGCAAAATACGGTTGATCTCGACAGCGTCGGTGTCTCGCGACATTTGCAGCGTAATGTCCAGGCAAGACACATTGACGGTCGGAACACGAACAGCTTTGGCCTGAATTCGGCCGGCAAGTTCCGGAAGCAGCCGCTCGATTCCGCGCGCCAGACCGGTGGACACCGGAATGATCGACTGAAACGCCGAGCGCGTACGGCGCAGATCTTCGTGGTGATAGGCGTCGATTACCGGCTGATCATTCATTGCCGAATGGATGGTCGTGATGGTGATGTACTCAAGGCCGATGGCCTGATCCAGCAGACGCAGCAGCGGCACACTGCAATTGGTGGTACACGACGCTGCGGAGACCAGTAATTCCCGGCCAGTCAGCTTCTGCTGGTTGACACCGAACACGACAGTGGCGTCGACATCCCGCTCGCTGGCCATCGGCTGAGAGAACAGCACCCTCGGCGCACCGGCATTCAGAAAGCGCTGGCCGTCTTCGCGAGTGTTGTAGACACCGGAACACTCGAGCACAAGATCGACCCCCAGCCCGGCCCAGTCGATACCTTCCGGTGTCGCGCTGCGCAGGACCTTGATGCGGTGATCATTGATATGCAGGTATTGCCCCTCGACCCGCACTTCGCCGGGAAACCGGCCGTGTGTGGAGTCAAAGCGCGTGAGGTATTCGAGACTGGCCATGTCGGCCAGATCATTGATGGCAACCACTTCAAACCCGGCCTTGGCCCCCCGCTCGCACAGCGCGCGAACAACACAACGACCAATACGGCCGTAACCGTTCAGAGCAACTTTGTAAGGGCGGGGCTGGGGCATGAAGTTTTCGCCAGGGAATAACAGTCATGTGGGAGCGGACTTGTCCGCGAATGGCAGCACTCGGTGCAGCTGATTTACCGAGTTGCTACATTCGCGAGCAAGGCGGATCGCCGCCCCGGTCGCTCCCACAACATCAACATTACATAGCTGATCAGTCTTCGAGCAGCTCTTCAGCCGTGCTCAAGACGTTTTCCAGCGTAAAGCCGAACTCTTCGAACAAGGCTGACGCAGGGGCCGACTCGCCGAACGTGGTCATGCCGATCACGCGACCTTCCAGACCCACGTATTTGTACCAGTAGTCGGCGTGAGCCGCTTCGATGGCAATACGTGCACTGACCTGCAGTGGCAGAACAGCCTGCTTGTAGGCCGCATCCTGAGCTTCGAAGATGCTGGTGCATGGCATGGAGACCACACGAACGTTGCGACCCTGCTCGGTCAGCCTGTCATACGCCTGCACAGCCAGACCGACTTCCGAACCAGTCGCGATCAGGATCAGCTCAGGCTCTGCAGCGCAGTCACGCAGTACATAGCCGCCACGGGCAATGGCATCTATTTGCTGCTGTTCACGCGCTTGGTGAGTCAGGTTCTGACGCGAGAAAATCAATGCGGATGGACCGTCATTGCGCTCGATGGCGTGTTTCCAGGCCACGGCCGATTCCACGGCATCTGCCGGACGCCAGGTGTCCAGGTTCGGCGTGGTACGCAGGCTGGTCAGTTGCTCGATCGGCTGGTGAGTCGGGCCGTCTTCGCCCAGACCGATGGAGTCGTGGGTGAATACGTAGATCACGCGCTTCTTCATCAGCGAGGCCATACGCACCGCGTTGCGAGCGTATTCCATGAAGATCAGGAAGGTTGCGCCGTACGGCACGAAGCCGCCGTGCAGGGCGATACCGTTCATCATGGCGCCCATACCGAACTCACGAACACCGTAGTGCAGGTAGTTGCCGTTGGGGGCTTCGCCAGTGATGCTCTTGCAGCCTTTCCAGATGGTAAGGTTGGAGCCGGCCAGGTCGGCCGAACCACCGAGAATTTCCGGCAGCAACGGGCCCAGTGCGCTCAGGGCGTTCTGACTGGCCTTACGGCTGGCGATGGTTTCGCCTTTGGCGTTGACTTCGGCGACATAAGCAGCGGATTTCTCTGCAAAGTCAGCAGGCAACTCGCCGCTCATGCGACGAATGAAGTAGTTGGCCAGCTCCGGGAACGCGGCGGAATAGGCAGCAAAGCGCTGGTCCCACTCGGCTTCGGCCGCCAGACCTTTTTCCTTCGCGTTCCACTCGGCATAGATATCAGCCGGAATTTCGAAAGGACCGTGGTTCCATTTCAGGGCCGCACGGGTCAGGGCGATTTCGTCCGCACCCAGCGGCGCACCATGGGATTCTTCCTTGCCCTGCTTGTTCGGCGAGCCAAAGCCGATGGTGGTCTTGCAGCAGATCAGCGTCGGCTTGTCGCTCTTGCGCGCGGTGTCGATGGCGGTCTTGATTTCTTCAGGGTCATGACCGTCGACATTGCGGATAACCAACCAGCCGTAGGACTCGAAGCGCTTCGGCGTATCGTCGGTAAACCAGCCTTCGACTTCGCCATCGATGGAGATGCCGTTGTCGTCGTAAAACGCAATCAGCTTGTCCAGTTGCAGCGTACCGGCCAGGGAAGCGACTTCGTGGGAAATACCTTCCATCATGCAGCCATCACCCATAAACACGTAGGTATGGTGATCAACGATGGAATGGCCTGGGCGGTTGAACTGTGCAGCGAGGGTTTTCTCGGCAGCGGCAAAACCGACAGCGTTGGCAAAGCCCTGACCCAGCGGACCGGTGGTGGTCTCGACGCCTGGGGTGTAGCCAAACTCCGGGTGGCCCGGTGTGCGGCTGTGCAGTTGACGGAAGTTTTTCAGGTCGTCGATGGACAGGTCGTAGCCGGTCAGGTGCAGCAACGAATAGACCAGCATCGAGCCGTGGCCGTTGGACATGATGAAACGGTCACGGTCAGCAAACGCAGGGTTTGCAGGGTTGTGCTTCAGATAATCACGCCACAGAACCTCGGCGATATCCGCCATGCCCATCGGGGCACCCGGATGGCCGCTGTTGGCTTTTTGCACGGCATCCATGCTTAGGGCACGAATAGCATTGGCACGCTCACGACGGCTTGGCATCGCTGATCTCCTGGGAATTGTAAAATTAGGATCGGAAAAAAGACGGCCATTTTCCCTCAGGGACAGGCCGGGGGCAATCACAGATAGTCGACCATAGGCTTTTTTCCGCGGTTACGGACATTATTTGCCCTGTAAAGACTGGATTACCCATCAGCGCAACAAGTTCAGAATGCCTGACCGGTGCCACCCATTCAGCAATATCAAAACTTTTTGATATTGCCCTTGCAGCGCTCCGGATCGCTCTCTAGACTGCGCAGCTATGAACCTGCGTGTACCTGCCATTCGCCATGATGCATGCGACGACCTCTCTGCATTGTGCAAGGCCGGCGGAGATCCCTTGCGGCTCAACGTACTGCGTGTGCTGACCAACGATTCGTTCGGCGTGCTTGAGCTGGCGCAGATTTTTGCCATCGGCCAGTCTGGCATGAGTCACCACCTCAAGGTGCTGGCGCAGGCCGATCTGGTTGCAACGCGGCGTGAAGGCAATGCGATTTTCTACCGTCGCGCCCTGCCCCACACTGAATTGCCGGGTGGCAGGCTGCATGCGGCGCTGCTTGATGAAGTGGACACGCTGAACCTGCCGGACGACGTACAGAGCCGCATAGGCCTGGTGCATCGACAACGTGCACTGGCTAGCCAGGATTTCTTTGCCCGTACTGCCGAAAAGTTTCGTGCCCAGCAGGACCTGATCGCCGGTTTGGCGCAGTACAGCGAAAGCCTGCTGACCCTGCTCGACAAACTGAGCTTTGGTGCGCAGGCAACCGCTCTGGAAGTAGGCCCCGGTGACGGCGGCTTCCTCCCTGAGCTGGCGCGGCGCTTCGGTCAGGTCATCGCGATGGACAACAGCCCGGTGATGCTGGACCTGGCGCGTGGCGTCTGCGAGCGCAAGGCGCTGGCTAACGTTGAGCTGAGGCTGGCCGATGCACTGACCGACGCTAAAGTCAGTGCCGATTGCGTCGTCCTCAACATGGTGCTGCATCATTTCGCGGTACCGGCCGAAGCCTTGAGGCAACTGGCCGAACACGTAAAACCCGGCGGTAGTTTGCTGGTAACAGAATTGTGTAGTCATGACCAGAGCTGGGCCAGGGAGGCCTGTGGCGATCTCTGGTTAGGTTTCGAGCAGGAAGACCTGGCCCGTTGGGCCATCGCTGCGGGGCTAGTTCCCGGGGAAAGCCTTTATGTAGGCTTACGTAATGGTTTCCAGATCCAGGTTCGCCATTTTCAGCGACCGGCTGGCGACACTCACCATCGGTAAAATGAAGGAAACCCGTAGAGATGAGCGAATATTCACTTTTCACCTCCGAGTCCGTGTCCGAAGGACATCCGGACAAGATCGCCGACCAGATTTCCGACGCGGTTCTGGACGCTATCATCGCTGAAGACAAATACGCCCGTGTAGCGTGCGAAACACTGGTCAAGACCGGTGTGGCAATCATCGCTGGCGAAGTGTCGACTTCGGCCTGGGTCGATCTGGAAGACATCGTGCGTAACGTCATCCTCGACATCGGCTACAACAGCTCCGACGTCGGTTTCGACGGCGCGACTTGCGGCGTGATGAACATCATCGGCAAACAGTCGGTAGACATCGCCCAAGGCGTTGACCGCAGCAAGCCTGAAGATCAGGGCGCTGGCGACCAGGGCCTGATGTTCGGCTACGCCAGCAACGAAACCGACGTGCTGATGCCAGCACCGATCACCTTCTCTCACCAATTGGTGCAGCGTCAGGCCGAAGCGCGTAAATCCGGCCTGCTGCCGTGGTTGCGCCCGGATGCAAAATCCCAGGTTACCTGCCGTTACGAAAACGGCAAGGTTGTCGGCGTCGACGCCATCGTACTGTCGACTCAGCACAACCCGGATGTGTCCTACAAGGACCTGCGCGAAGGCGTGATGGAGCTGATCGTCAAGCACGTCATCCCTGCGCACCTGCTGCACAAGGACACCCAGTTCCACATCAACCCGACCGGCAACTTCATCATCGGTGGCCCGGTAGGTGACTGTGGCCTGACCGGCCGTAAAATCATCGTCGACACCTACGGCGGCATGGCCCGTCACGGTGGCGGTGCATTCTCCGGCAAGGACCCATCGAAGGTTGACCGTTCGGCCGCTTACGCAGGTCGTTACGTGGCCAAGAATATCGTGGCTGCCGGTCTGGCCGAGCGTTGCGAAATTCAAGTGTCCTACGCTATCGGCGTGGCCCAGCCGACGTCGATCTCGCTGAACACCTTCGGCACCGGCAAGCTGTCCGATGACAAGATCATCAAGCTGGTCCGCGACAACTTCGACCTGCGCCCATACGCCATCACCACCATGCTCGACCTGCTGCACCCGATGTACCAGGCCACTGCGGCCTACGGCCACTTCGGTCGTACCCCGGTCGAAATGACCGTTGGCGATGACACCTTCACCGCCTTCACCTGGGAAAAAACCGACCGCGCCGACGCCCTGCGCGCCGCTGCCGGTCTGTAAAAAACCAGAAAAAAGCCCCGAGCGACCTGGTCGTTCGGGGCTTTTTTTCGTCTGCGCGGCAATTATTCCGCAGTCATATTTCAAGCCCGTCGCGACACCAGCAGTACCGATGCAGCGCCCGCCAACAACCCTGCGCACACCCTGTTGAACAATCGCTTGCCACTGGGTTTCGCCAAGAGGCGACGAGCATGTATACCCATCGCGGCATATAACGCGATCGCTACGCACTCCAGCACCAGAAACAGACCACCCAGCACTGCAAACTGACCTGACACATTACTCTGCTGATCCACAAACTGCGGAAGAAAAGCAGTAAACAGCAGGATCGCTTTCGGATTGCCAATAGCCACCAGAAACTCTTGCCGCGCAAGGCTGCCAGCGTTGGCTGTTGTGACCGCTGCCTGGTCCTGTATGGACGGAGTGGCGCGCCACAACTGCACCGCGAGATAAAGCAGATATGCCGCGCCGAGAACCTTGATCACGTGAAACAACCATTCGGACGTATGCAACACGGCAGTCAGTCCTGCACCGGCCAAGGCGATCATGATGACAAACGCCAGCAAGCGCCCCGCTCCGCCGACGCAAGAGCTGGTGAAGCCATAGCGCGTAGCATTACTGATCGACAGAAGATTGTTCGGACCGGGCGCCATGTTCAGCGCAAAGCAGGCCGGAATGAATACAGCGAGAGTCGAGATGTCCATTGGCTCCAATCCCTGAATTGAGTCAGCTACTCAGTCTGGCTTTTTTTAGTGAGCGGTCAAGACACAGCTGCGCCGTGAAATGCGGCCGGGCTTTACTGGCAAGGCCATGCGTCCCCAGCCTTTGTGGGAGCTTGCTCACGAAGGGGCATGTGCAGTCGCGACTATCGTGCGGCGCTCTGCGTCGCATG
>NZ_LJQT01000386.1:0-2435 GCF_001400515.1 Pseudomonas meliae
CATGCGACGCAGAGCGCCGCACGATAGTTGAGGTTATCGCTCGCACCGGAGCATTGGCACAAGTCGTTACCCCCTAAACAATGCCTACCAGAACCGCTGCTGAGTCAAACGTCCCCACCACTTCGCCGCCAGTTGATCCGCCGAGGTGGCTGCAGCCATACCCATGCGCTCTTGCAGGCTCTTGCGTTGCACGTAGTGCAGGTAGAACACGTCTGCATCCTTGGCGCGCTCGGCCAGGTACTCGTCGCTGGTCTTGAGTTCGTCGACCAGCAGTTTGTCGACCGCTGCCATGCCCAGCCATACCTCACCCGTCGCCACTTCGTCGATAGACAACTGCGGGCGGTAGCTGGCAACGAAGTTCTTGAACAGGTCGTGGGTGATGTCCAGGTCCTGCTGGAATTTCTCGCGACCCTTCTCGGTGTTTTCGCCAAACACCGTCAGGGTGCGTTTGTATTCGCCTGCGGTCAGCACTTCAAAATCGATGTCGTGCTTCTTCAGCAAGCGATTGACGTTCGGCAACTGCGCCACGACGCCGATGGACCCGAGGATGGCGAAGGGTGCGCTGATGATCTTGTTGCCGATGCAGGCCATCATGTACCCGCCACTGGCCGCAACCTTGTCGATGCATACGGTCAGTGGAATACCGGCCTGCCGAATGCGTGCCAGTTGCGAGGACGCCAGACCATAGCTGTGCACCATGCCGCCACCGCTTTCCAGACGCAGGACCACTTCGTCCTTGTCGGTGGCCAGCGTCAGCAGAGCGGTAATTTCATGACGCATGCTTTCAGTAGCCGAGGCCTTGATGTCACCGTCGAAATCCAGCACATAGACACGGGATTTTGGCTCGGCCTGCTTTTTTTCTTTTTTCAGGGCCTTGCCCTGCTCCTTGCGCAGCGTCTTGAGGCGCTCTTTGTCGAGCAAGGATTGCTCGAGCCGCTCACGCAGGCCTTTATAGAAATCATTGAGCCGGGTGACCTGCAGTTGCCCGGCCGTTTTGCGACGCCCCTTGCCACGCATGGACGCAATGGCAACCAGCACCACCACGATGGCGATCACCAGCGTCACGGTTTTGGCCAGAAAACTTGCGTAATCGACAACGAAATCCACGAATATCCCTCATTTGCGTCAGGCCCTTACCAATCAAGGGCCGCAATAAATGCAGCATACCGACGCCCCGTGCGACGCACCAGCTATCGAGCCGTTACAAACCATTAAAACGATGATTTCAAACGAGCGTATGTTTTTTCATTGACAGTCGCCCGGCATCCCTCATAACCTCGACCCACCTTCAACGTACCGAGACAACACGGACGTGGGCAGCATCTATCTGATACGACATGGCCAGGCCTCATTTGGTGCAGACAATTACGACGTCCTGTCGCCCATGGGCATTCGTCAGTCACAAGTGCTGGGTGCTCACCTCGCGCAGTCGGGCGTGACCTTTGACCGGTGTGTATCGGGTGAGCTCCTGCGCCAGAAAGACACGGCACAGCATGTGCTGGGCCAGTACACAGAAGCAGGTATTGAAACGCCTCCCGTACAGCTCGACAGCGCCTTCGATGAATTCGACGCTGAAGGCGTGATCAGGGCGTTGATACCGGCGATGCTTGTCGATGAACCGCAAGCACTGGATATTCTGCGCGACGTGGCTGGCAACCCCGCAGGGTTTCATCGGTTGTTCAACCTGATTACCAAACGCTGGCTGAGTGGCGAGCACGACACGCCGGGGCTGCAAAGCTGGCAAGGTTTCGTGGACCGCGTCAAGGCAGGCCTGGACAGAATTCTTCAGGACGCAGGTCCGCATGAGCGTATTGCCGTGTTCACCTCCGGCGGCACCATTACTGCCCTGCTCCACCTCGTTACCGGAATGCCTGCAGCAAAGGCACTGGAGCTGCACTGGCATATCGTCAACACTTCGCTGCATCAGCTCAAATTCAAAGGCAACGACGTTACCCTGGCTTCCTTCAACGGTTACACACACTTGCAACTGCTGAAGACGCCGGCGCTCATTACCTATCGCTGAGCCCGGCCAATCGCGTCCTTGCGGACGCAAGTACTCACCACAAAAGGATCAAGACATGACCTCAGTAGCAGACGCCGTACAAACCATGAAGAACAAGTTCAACCCGGCTGCTGCTGCCGGTCTGGACCTGGTCTTCGGTTTCCATATCACCGACGAAGACAAACACTACGCCCTGATCGTCAAGGACAGCACCTGCGAATTGCAGGAAGGCGAAAACCCGGACGCCAACGTGACCCTGGTCATGGACAGCGAAACCCTCAAGGGCATTGTCAGCGGCGAGACCGATGGCATGCAGGCATTCATGGGCGGCAAGCTGCGCGCCGAAGGCGACATGATGCTGGCCATGAAGCTCAGCGAACTGTTCCCGGTTTAAACACCTGACACTTTGCAAGCTGCACCAAAAAAACCGAAG
>NZ_LJQT01000386.1:2440-11211 GCF_001400515.1 Pseudomonas meliae
CGCTTCGGTTTTTTTGTCTGTGCCGTTCTGTACAAAGCAGCAATCAGAGTCGCTGATTGCCCGGCAACACGCTAGTCTATAACGCTGCCGCGAGCTTGCTCGTGGTTCAGACGATCATTAGATTAGTCAATAGTTTGAGCTGACCATAATAAACACAAGGTATACGTATGGCACTGACTGACCAGTCCACCGGGATTCGCAGCGGCGAAGAACTGGACGCCTCCCTGATAGATCCGTACCTGAAGGCGCATCTGACGGATCTGCGTGGCACCCCGGCGATCAGTCAGTTCCCCGGAGGCGCATCGAACCTGACCTACCTGATTCAGTACCCAGAGCGCGAGTTGGTGCTGCGGCGCCCACCGTTCGGACACAAGGCGCGATCGGCACATGACATGGGTCGTGAATACCGCATTCTCAATCAGCTCAGGAATGCCTTCCCCTATTGCCCGCAAGCGTACCTGCACTGCACGGATGAGTCGGTGATCGGCTCGGAGTTTTACGTGATGCAGCGCGTCAAGGGGATCATCCTGCGCTCTGATCTGCCGCCCGAATTGGCGCTGGATGCACGACAGACTGAAGACCTGTGCAAGAGCTTCATCAACAAACTGGTGGACTTGCACCGCGTTGATTACCAGGCGTGCGGCCTGGGTGATCTGGGCAAACCCCAGGGTTACGTGCAACGGCAGATTTCGGGCTGGTCGGAGCGTTATGAAAAAGCGCGAACCCCGGACGCTCCGGCATGGGAGCAGGTCCAGGCGTGGCTGGCAGACAAAATGCCCGCCGACTCGCCCACCTCCAGCATCGTGCATAACGACTACCGCTTCGACAATGTGATCCTCGATCCGGATAAGCCGATGAACATCATCGGCGTGCTGGACTGGGAACTGACCACGCTCGGTGATCCGCTGATGGACCTGGGCAATACCCTCGCCTACTGGGTCCAGGCTGACGACCCGCTGCCGGTTCAGTTGACGCGTCGCCAGCCGAGCAATGCCCCCGGCATGCTGACGCGCCAGGCGTTCGTCGACTATTACGCCGAACGTTCGGGCATCCGTATCGACAATTTCGACTTCTACTACACCTACGGCCTGTTTCGTCTGGCCGGTATCGTGCAACAGATTTACTACCGTTTTTTCCATGGACAGACTCAGGACAAACGCTTTGCCCGGTTCATTGACATGAACAGGCTGCTGGAGCAGATGAGCCTGAATGTAATCACCAAATCCAGCCTTTGACCGCCAACGCCAAGACAAGGAAACGACATGTCCAGAACCCAGCTTTTCGACCTTGATGGCAAGGTTGCTTTTGTTTCAGGCGCGAGCCGGGGAATCGGTGAAGCCATTGCCATGCTGCTCGCTCAACAGGGCGCGCACGTTGTTGTGTCGAGCCGCAAGCTCGACGGGTGTCAGGCGGTTGCCGACGCCATCATCAGCGAGGGCGGCAAGGCCACAGCCATTGCCTGCCATATTGGCGAGATGGAGCAGATAACCAGCGTTTTCGCCCAGATTCGCGAGCAATTCGGGCGCCTGGATATACTGGTCAACAACGCAGCCACCAACCCGCAGTTCTGCAATGTGCTGGACACCGACCTCAGCGCGTTTCAAAAGACCATCGACGTTAACATTCGCGGCTATTTCTTCATGTCGGTGGAAGCCGGCAAGCTGATGCGCGAAGGCGGCGGTGGCAGCATTATCAATGTTGCATCCATCAATGCGGTGTCGCCGGGTGCCTATCAAGGTGTCTATTCAATGACCAAAGCGGCGGTGGTCAACATGACCAAGGTGTTCGCCAAGGAATGCGCCGAGTTCGGAATTCGCTGCAACGCTTTGCTGCCCGGCCTCACAGATACCCGATTTGCATCGGCGCTGGTCAAGAACGATGCGATTCTCAATATGGCCCTGGCGCAGATTCCGCTGAAACGCGTCGCAGCGCCCAGCGAAATGGCTGGCGCGGTCTTGTATCTGGCGAGCGCAGCATCCAGCTACACCACCGGCGTTGCGCTTAATGTCGACGGCGGATTTTTATCCTGATGTCTGGAACTGACTGCCACGCTGAAAAATGAATTAATTTTCCATATTTTATATTTATGGAATATATTTTCCGCACAACAACAATCCTCTCTGGAGAATGTCATGCGGGAAAACCCTTCTACGTCGCAGGCGCAACTGGGCATCGGGCTGATCGGCACCGGTTTCATGGGCCGTGCCCACGCCCTGGCCTTCGGCAATGCCAATGCCGCCCTTGATCTGCCGGCACGCATTCGGCTGACCGCCCTGGCGGATGCGGACAGCGTCAGGGCCGAGCAGTGCGCTAGCGCCTGGGGCTTCGATCACAGCCACGCTGACTGGCAGCACCTGATCAGTGATCCGCAGGTGCAGATCGTGGCGATCACAACGCCCAATCATCTGCATTTCCCCATGGCCATGGCCGCCATCGCCGCAGGCAAGGCAGTGTATTGCGAAAAACCGCTGGCGGTGAGCCTCGCCCAGGCCGACGACATGCGCCGTAGCGCCAAGGCCGCCGGGGTTGTTACTCAGGTTGGCTACAACTACCAGCACAACCCTATGATCGGCCTTGCCAGGGAAATGATCGACGTGGGCGAACTGGGCGATATCGTCAGTTTTCAGGGTGAGTTCAGCGAGGACTTCATGGGCAACCCGTCGTCCCCTTGGTCGTGGCGTTGCGAAGCGGCGCATGCGGGCGGCGCGCTGGCCGATCTGGGCAGTCACTTGCTGGCGATGGCTCGCCATTTGCTGGGCGATGTCGAAGCGGTCTGCGCAGACTCCAGCACCGTACACCGCCAACGCCCTGCGAGGAACGGAAGCCAGGAAATGCGCAGCATCGCAGTGGATGACCAGACCCACGCACTGCTGCGTTTTGCCAATGGTGCGCGCGGAACGTTCAGTAGCAGTTGGCTGAAACACGGCTACAAAAACCACCTGAGTTTCGAAATCAGCGGCACCAAGGGCACATTGGCATTCGATCAGGAGCGCCTTAACGAACTGCGCATCTATCGCACTGGCGCAGCTGGGCGCGATGGTTTTCAGCGTCTTCTGGCAGGCCCTGCGCAACCCGGTTACGCGGCATTCTGCCCGGCACCGGGCCATCAGCTGGGTTACAACGAACTCAAGGCACTTGAGGTACAGGCACTCATTCTTGCGGTATGCGGCAAGGGCGCCGTGGTCCGGACTTCGAAGAAGCCTGGCAGATCGAGCGTCTGGCGACTGCCATTCGCCTCGCCGCCGCCGAGCAACGCTGGGTCGCGCTCAGCGATATCTGACTTCCTGCAACGCTTGGCAAGGGGGTAGAATGCGCCACATTCAGGCAGCCATTCTGCCCCCTCCCGCCTCCCCTATAAGCACGCTTGCCACCATGCCTTTTGAACTCAGCGTCGACCTGACCACCCTCGCCATTCTTGCTGTCGTTGCGTTCATCGCGGGTTTTATAGACGCCATCGCCGGTGGTGGCGGACTGCTTACTACACCCGCCCTGATGACAGCCGGTCTGCCACCGCATCTGGTGCTGGGCACTAACAAGCTCAGTTCGACGTTCGGTTCGGCAACCGCCAGTTTTACGTTCTATCGCCGCAAACTGTTTCATCCCAGACAGTGGATACACGCAATGGTCGGCACTGCGGTGGGTGCCGCAGCCGGCGCGGTCATTGCTCATTACCTGCCAGCCGAATGGCTGAACCAGATGTTGCCGGTCATTGTGTTCGGTTGCGGGCTGTACTTGCTGTTTGGCGGCACGCCCAAGGCACCACTGGATAGCAATGCTCCGATCAAAAAGAAATGGCAACTGCCACAAGGGCTGGGGCTGGGCTTCTATGACGGTGTTGCCGGGCCCGGTACCGGCGCCTTCTGGACGGTCAGCACGCTGCTGCTCTACCCGGTGGATCTGGTCAAGGCCAGCGGCGTGGCGCGCAGCATGAATTTCGTCAGCAATGCCGTGGCGCTTTCGGTATTCATATTTTCCGGCCAGGTGGACTATATCATCGGCCTGAGCATGGGCCTTGCGGTAATGCTGGGTGCCTACTTCGGCGCAGGCACTGCAATCAAGGGCGGTGCCAAATTCATCCGCCCAGTGTTCATCACCGTGGTATTGGGACTGACCGTGCGCCTAGCCTGGCAGCACTGGTTCGGGGGCGCCTGAGCGCTCGGCCAGATACGCCTCGATAAGATAGCGGGCGATAGAACGGTTGGCCGGTAACGGCGGCAAGTCATCAACATGAAACCAGCGTGCGTCCTCGATTTCTTCCGCTTGGGTCACTATGTCACCGCTATCATATTCGGCATGGAAGCCAAGCATCATCGAGTGCGGAAACGGCCAGCACTGGCTGCCCATGTATTTCAGGTTTTTGATGCGCACCTGCACTTCTTCCATCACTTCGCGGTGCACGCAGTCTTCGGCAGACTCGCCCGGCTCTACAAACCCTGCCAGCGCGCTGTACATGCCGGTGACAAACCGTGGTGAGCGGGCCAGCAGTATTTCATCGCCCCGCGTGACCAGCACGATCATGCTCGGGGAAATACGCGGGTACAGACGCAGGTTGTCGTGCTCGCAGAACATCGCCCGCTCTCCACGGATCTGCACCGTCGCACGACCGCAGGCTCCGCAAAAGCGATGCTCTCTGGCCCACGTACTGACTTGCGCGGCGTAGCCGAGCATCTGGAAGACCGCAAAATCGCCTTCCAGCATGAACTGACGCAAGCCTTGCCACGAACAGCCCTCGACCGCAACCGGGCGCTCAAGCACCAGCAGGTAGACAGGCTCACCCTCAAAATAGCCGATGCCGTGCTCGCTCTGCACTGGCAAATCCAGCCCCGCCAGCCAGCCTCTGGGGAACATTGCCCCATTGGTATCCAGCAAAAACCCCTGATCACTCTGGACCACAGCCAAACCACCATCGGCCTCGACATCCAGAACTGCAGTTGTCCAACGCTCCGGGTGCGCCATGGAAAAACTCCTTTGCTCAGATTCGAGCTCTATCATGAATCAATTATCGAAGACCGGCTTGTGCTTGTTCATCTGCGCAACCATCGCCAGCTTCAGGTCAGGTGATTGCAGCATGGCTGCGTTCCAGATGGCAACGTGTTCCAGGCCGTCCTCCACTCGGTGATCGCGCATGTAGCTGATCATTTGCTTGGTGCCTTCGATGGCAATGGGTGATTTGCCGGCTATCTCCCGGGCCACCGCGAAGACGCCCTGCAACAGACCTTCCAGGTCATCGAAGGTGCGATTGACCAGCCCGATCCTCTGCGCCTCTTCAGCTCCCACGGTACGCCCGGTATAAGCCAGCTCACGCAGCACGCCATCGCCGATGATTCGCGGCAGACGTTGCAGAGTCCCTACATCCGCTGCCATGCCCATGTCGATCTCGCGAATGGCAAACTGGGCGTCGGCGGCGGCGTAACGCATGTCACAGGCCGAAATCAGGTCTATGGCACCACCCAGGCAATAGCCCTGAATAGCAGCCAGAACCGGCTTTCGGCAATTTGCCACTGCAGTGAACGAAGCCTGCATGTCACGGATCTTGCGCCTCAACAGCCGGGCATTACGGCCTGGATCCTTGCCCATCTGGTTGGCAACAGAAGCCAGCAATGCCAGATCGATACCCGACGAAAAATGTTTACCCGCTCCGCTGAGTATTACTGCCCGCACTTCGTCATTGCGCTCAATCCAGTCGAATATGCCGATTATTTCAGTCCAGAACGCCTCGTTCATTGCGTTGAGCTTTTCAGGCCGGTTGATCTGTACGTGAGCAATGCTGTCAGCCAGCTCGACCCGGAGACTTTGATAATCGGTCACGACGTGATCCTCAGGGCATGTTGAGTATTCAGGCGCTGGACTATAACAACAGCGACGCAATCATCGTAACCGGGCTTAAGTGACATTTGCCGGACCGACCGCCAGCCGCGTTTGTATATTCGCTGTACCCGCTACCGTTAAATAGTGTGAACGGTCAGAATGCCGGGAGGTCCAGTAATCAGTGATAGCAAAACCTATATGGGTTATTAGAGGGCGATACTTGAATACGTCAAAAGCGGCAACCGGGATTGAAGGTCTGGATGACATCCTTGCGGGTGGTCTTTCACGCAGTCATGTTTTTCTCCTTGAAGGAGAACCCGGAACCGGCAAGACAACCGTGGCACTGCAGTTCCTGAAGGCAGGCGCAGCAGCGGGTGAAATATCGCTGTACATCACCCTTTCCGAGACTGAAAGCGAGCTACGCTCGGGTGCTGCCTCACACGGCTGGGAGCTTGACGATCAGATCAATATTTTCGAGCTGACGCCGCCTGAAAGCTTGCTTGATGCGGATCATCATCAAAGCCTGCTGTACTCCTCGGATCTGGAGCTGGGCGAAGCGACGCGGCAGATATTCGAGGTGGTGGAGCGGGTCAAACCCTCTCGCGTGGTGATCGACAGCCTCTCGGAAATTCGTCTTCTGGCGCAAAGTTCATTGCGCTACAGACGCCAGATTCTGGCCATCAAACATTACTTCACGCGTTATAACGCGACGGTATTGCTGCTCGATGACCTGACCACCGAAGCGCTGGATAAAACCGTACACAGTGTGGCCCACGGGGTTATCCGTCTTGAAGCGCTGACACCCACCTACGGTGCCGAGCGTAGACGGTTGAAGATCGTCAAATACCGCGGCCAGAAATACCGCGGCGGTTTCCACGACTTCACCATCGCCGAGAACGGCATCCATGTATTCCCACGCCTGGTAGCGGCCGAACACCGCTCCAATTACGCCCGTACTCAGGTCAGCAGCGGCATCACAGAACTGGACGACCTGCTGGGCGGCGGCATAGAAAGCGGCTCCAGCACGCTGATTCTGGGCCCTGCCGGGACCGGTAAATCGCTTATTTCACTGGTTTTCGCGGCACAGGCAGTGGCACGTGGCGAGCGCGTGGGGCTGTTCATATTCGATGAAGAAATGGGCCTGCTGTTCGAACGCATGCTCAAGCTCGGGATTGACCTGCGGGCGCTTCAGGAAACCGGCAATCTGGTGGTCGAGCAGATCGACGCGGCTGAGCTTTCTCCTGGCGAGTTTGCGCACCGCGTAAGGCGCGCAGTGGACCGCAAGCAGATAAAGACCGTGATCATCGACAGCATCAACGGTTATCAGGCGGCAATGCCGGAAGAGAGCGCACTGGTTTTGCACATGCATGAGCTTCTGCTCTACCTCAACCGCCAGGGCGCATCGACCTTCATGACCGTTGCACAACACGGGCTGGTCGGTGACATGCGCTCACCGGTCGACATTACCTACCTTGCCGACAGCGTTATTCTGTTGCGTTATTTCGAAGCTTTGGGTCAGGTGCGTCGCGCGATATCCATCATCAAGAAGCGCACGGGCACTCACGAGTCCACTATTCGTGAATACCGCATCAGTGCCAACGGTCTGAAGATCGGTAAGCCGCTTGAAGCCTTCCAAGGCGTACTGCGCGGGGTGCCGTCATACTTTGGCGACAAGAAACCGCTGCTTGAGGATGACGACCTGTGAGTATTCCAGGACTGTTGTCGGAGCGCGCAATCATTCTGGTGCCCAGAGGTCGAGACAGTCAGATCGCTATGCGGATCCTCGATGAAGCCGGCTACCTGGCAACGGTGGCCCATGACCTGTTCGAACTGGTCAAAGAGTTGAGCTCGGGCGCTGGCCTGGCAATCATCGCCGATGAGGCGTTGCGCAATAGTGACATTAAACCGCTGCTGGACCTCATCAGTCGCCAGCCAGCGTGGTCGGATCTGCCGATCGTCCTGATGACTCATCATGGCGGTCCGGATCACAATCCGTCTGCACGGATGGGTAATCTACTGGGCAATGTGACCTTTCTCGAACGACCCTTCCATCCTGCGACTCTGGTCAGCCTGGTCGTCACGGCCGTGCGCGGGCGCAGACGTCAGTATGAAGCACGAGCGCGCATGGAGGACCTGCACGAAAGTGAAGGCCGTCTGCAGAATGCGCTCAAGGCCGGCAGGCTGGGCTCCTGGTTGCTGGAAGCGGAATACCTCAAACTGACTTGTTCGGATATTACTAAAAGTCACTATGGCCGCAACGAACAGGACACGTTCAATTACGACGACTGGCTCGCCGCTGTGTATTTCGAAGATCAGCCCAGAATGCAGTCGGCGCTTCAGCGCAGCCTGGACACCGGTGTCGATCTGATCATCGAATACCGCAACGTCTGGCCGGATGGCTCACTCAGTTGGGTGGATGTGCGCGCCCGCGCCATTTGCGGCAAGAACGGTCTGGTCAGTTCTCTGGCAGGCGTGACCTCTGACATCACCGAACGCAAGCAAGCCGAGTCGCAATTGCGGCGTCTCAATGAAACATTGGAACAACAGGTCAAAGAACGCACCTCGCAGTTGCGCCACAAGGAAGACATTCTTCGTCAGTCTCAGAAAATGGAAGCAGTCGGCCAATTGACCGGCGGTATTGCCCATGACTTCAACAACATGCTGACCGGGATCATCGGCAGCCTGGAATTGATAAGAAGACGCCTGGCGCGCGGAAGTATAGAGGACCTCAACAGCCTGATCGACCTGGGTGTGACCTCGGCGAATCGCGCCGCAGCACTTACCCATCGCTTGCTGGCATTCTCGCTGCGCCAGTCACTGGACTCAAAGCCGGTGGAGATGAACCATCTGGTCAATGCCATGGACGAACTGTTGCAGCGCAGTGTCAACGAGAGCATTCATTTGCAATTGCGCATGGCCAGCGATCTGTGGACTGCAGAAGCGGACCCTAAGAGGGTGTAGAC
>NZ_LJQT01000216.1:0-645 GCF_001400515.1 Pseudomonas meliae
TTTCCTCAGTTAGCGTTTCAGTGCAGGTACATGGCCATCCCGCGCAAAGGGTACTTTTGAGCCCATAAACTGAAGGTCCGCTTCGGTGCTCAAAACCTTCACTGCGTGGATATAGCTGTCGTTCGCAGCGAAAACGTCTTGCTGTGGGAATTCGGCCAAGCCGTTGACGATAGCGGTGTGACCTTCCAGCCTGAATGCGTTAGGAACATAAGCGCCGGTATTCTCGGAAACGTACAGGATGGGAAGTCGGCCATGATCCGTTGCACGGGCCGCGAAGTACGAATGAACGATACCGGCGCGCTGTTCGCTGACGGGATCGTCACGTGAGAAGAGGACAACCCAGGGACGCCAGCGGCTTTCGAGTGCGCAGTCAGCCAGCTCCACGGGAAGGTTATGTTCACGTAGGTCCAGGGCGCGAAACCCCATCAGTGTCTCGTGTAGCTCCAATTCGGTTGCAGCCTTGAATAACGCCGTGTCCTGAATCGCTGCTGCGGTGCTTTCTATCAGGATCAAGCCAGGCCTAGCCATTGCGCTCATTCGCTCCAGGAGCAGAATCAGTGCAGGCCGCAGTGCGTGTTGCTGCTGCCCGATGAACACCAGTGGACCGACATCAGCAAAATCCAGGTCCAGGCGAAAAAGGGTATC
>NZ_LJQT01000069.1:0-11122 GCF_001400515.1 Pseudomonas meliae
AACACTATCGTGCCCATGCTCCGCGTGGGCATGCCGTTCTGGACGCTCTGCGCCCTCTCTTGCATCAGCCGAGCAATTCCCTCAACACCTGCGCGAACTCGCGGTTGCTTTGTTCTTCTGCGGCGTGTCGCCCTTCGCGTATGACCCAGCGTCCATTCACTGCCACGTCGCGAATCTGTCGGTCGCTGCCGGCGAACAGCCAGCGGTTGAGGATGGCGTCACCCGAGGCCGTGGCGATGTACGGGTCGTTGCCATCCAGCACCAGCCAGTCAGCGCGTTGTCCCACTTGCAGTGCACCAACCTGCTGCCCCAACGCCTGCGCGCCACCCGCGAGCGCGGCGTCGTACAAGGTGCGACCAACCATCGGCTGATCACTACGATACAGCCGGTTACGGCGCTGATCGCGTAGACGCTGGCCGTACTCCAGCCAGCGCAGCTCCTCGACCACACTGAGCGAAACGTGACTGTCCGAGCCAATTCCCCACCGGCCACCCTGGGCAATGTAGTCCACCGCCGGAAAGATACCGTCGCCCAGATTGGCCTCGGTGGTCAGGCATAACCCGGCCACCGCGCCGCTTTGCGCCATCAGTTGCACCTCATCCGCCTCGGCGTGGGTCGCATGCACCAGGCACCAGCGGTTATCCACAGGGGCATTTTCATACAGCCATTGCAGCGGACGCCGACCGCTCCAGCTCAGGCAGTCATCGACTTCCTTCTGCTGTTCCGCGATATGGATGTGCACAGGGCACTGCTGGTCGCTGGCCGCCAGCACTTCACGGATCTGCTGTGGCGTCACCGCACGCAGCGAGTGGAAGCACAGACCCAACTGCTGCGCGGGCTGAGCCGCCAGAACCGGGCGTAGACGAGCCTGCAAATCCAGATAACTGTCGCTGCTGTGGATAAACCGGCGCTGCCCTTCGTTGGGTGCCTGCCCGCCAAACCCCGAGTGGCTGTAAAGCACCGGCAGCAGGGTCAGGCCGATGCCGACCGAACTTGCCGCCTGACTGATCTGCACGGCCAGTTCGGCAGGATCTGCATAGGGTTTGCCGTCAAGGTCCTGATGCACGTAATGAAATTCGGCAACCGAGGTGTAACCGCCCTTGAGCATTTCGATGTACAGCTGGCGAGCGATAACACCCAGTTGCTGCGGACTGATGCGCCCAACCAGGCGATACATGAGGTCGCGCCAGGTCCAGAAACTGTCGTTGGGGTTGCCCGCCACTTCTGCCAGCCCGGCCATCGCCCGCTGAAACGCATGGGAGTGCAGGTTCGGCATGCCAGGCAGCAACGGGCCACTGACGATTTCGGCACCCTGCCGATCCGCGTTGGCCTCGACGCGGGTCAAAACTCCTTCCTGGCTGACCTCCAGACGCACATTGCTGGCCCAGCCGTCGGGGAGTAACGCGCGCTCGGCAAAGAAGGCTGACATTGACTTCACACCTCATCACTGTAATTTGTATATACATATACAGACGTTTAAGCGACCGGTAAACCTTCGGCACGCTTGCCGAGCAGCAGGTTAATGGTTAGCGTGACGCTCTCAGGCGTCTGAATCATCGTCAAAACGTCATTTAGAAAACAAGGACTCACTCGTGTCGACTCCGCCCGCCGTTTCTTCCCTGGCAGCCCAGATGGGCGAAAGTCCTGCACCCTTGTACGCCCGCGTCAAACACATGATCGCCCTGCAGATCCAGAACGGCACCTGGCCGCCGCACCATCGCGTACCGTCGGAAAGCGAGCTGGTGACGCAACTGGGTTTCAGCCGCATGACCATAAACCGCGCCCTGCGTGAGCTGACCGCTGAAGGTTTGCTGGTGCGCATGCAGGGTGTTGGCACCTTTGTCGCAGAACCCAAAAGCCAGTCGGCACTGTTCGAAGTGCATAACATTGCTGACGAGATCGCCGCGCGCGGCCATCGCCATACCTGCAAGGTCATGGTGCTAAAGGAAGAAGCCGCAGGCTCGGAGCGCGCTCTGGCGCTGGACATGCGCGAAGGCCAGCGGGTGTTCCATTCACTGATCGTGCACTACGAGAACGACATTCCGGTACAGATCGAAGACCGCTTCGTCAACGCCCAGGTCGCCCCGGACTACCTCAGGCAGGACTTCACCCTACAGACGCCTTATGCCTATCTGTCGCAGGTTGCACCGCTCACCGAAGGCGAGCATGTGGTCGAGGCGATCCTCGCCGAAGCCGATGAATGCACGTTGTTGCAGATCGATGCCGGAGAGCCCTGCCTGCTGATTCGTCGCCGTACCTGGTCAGGCCGCCAGCCCGTCACCGCTGCGCGCCTGATCCACCCCGGCTCCCGCCATCGCCTGGAAGGACGCTTTACCAAATGAGCCAGACTCGCCTCCTGCGTGCCGTCGACTACCCGCGCATGCCGTGGAAAAACGGCGGTGGCAGCACTGAAGAAATCGCTCGCGATGCAGGCCAGGACCTCGACGGTTTCGGCTGGCGGCTGTCGATCGCCGATATTGAAACCTCGGGCGGCTTCTCGGTGTTCGCCGGTTATCAACGCATCATTACCGTCTTGCAGGGCGCGGGCATGACACTGGACGTGGACGGCGTTACCAGCCGCCCGTTGCTGCCATCGGACCCGTTTGCGTTCAGCGGCGACAGTGAAGTCAGTTGCACACTGCTGGACGGGCCGATTCGCGACTTCAATCTGATCTATGCTCCTCATCGTTACACGGCACGCCTGCACTGGATAGACGTGCGTCATCCGCAACGGCTGTTCAGTTCAGCCGGCATCTTTGTGCTGTTCAGCATGGCCGAGCAAGTAGCGATAAGCGTGAACGGCCAGCCGTGGGAAATTCTCGGTAAACTTGATTGCGCTCAAGTGGATAATTCTGGCGGTTTGCTGGAAATCGAACTGCAATCACCTCGCGCCAGTCGTTGCTGCCTGATCGAACTCACCGCCACGGGCCTGTAGACGCATTCCTGGCACCTCATAACAAAAATAGCCTTGCACTCAAGGATGACCATGACTCAAGTTTCCAACCGGGAAACGCCCAGAGGCGTTGCCGTCCTCACCCGTTTCCTCGCCTCCGAATCAGCAGGCGGCATCGTCTTGATGGCGGCGGCGCTGGCCGCCCTTATCGTCGCCAACTCTCCTCTCTCAGCGAGCTACTTCTCGATTCTGCACAGCGTCTGGCTGGGCCTGTCGGTGGAGCTGTGGATCAACGACGGGCTGATGGCCATCTTTTTTCTGATGGTCGGCCTGGAGATCAAGCGCGAAGTGCTGGCCGGCGGCCTGGCAACCTGGGGACAACGCGCCCTGCCCGGCTTTGCAGCGGCGGGCGGCATGCTGGTGCCTGCGCTGATCTACATCGCGATTAACTGGGGCAACCCGCAAACCCTCAGCGGCTGGGCGATTCCAGCGGCCACCGACATCGCCTTCGCCCTCGGCGTGCTGTCGCTGCTGGGCAGTCGGGTGCCGACCTCGCTGAAGGTCTTTCTGGCCGCGCTGGCGATTCTCGATGACTTGGGTGCTGTAACCATCATCGCGTTTTTCTTCAGCTCGGGGCTTAACCTGCCGATGCTGGCCGCCGCATTCGTGACCCTCGCCGTACTGATCGCGCTGAATCGCCTGGACGTCCGCCGTCTGCTGCCCTATTTGCTGCTCGGCGCACTGCTATGGTTCTTCGTCCTGCAATCGGGCGTACACGCCACGCTGGCCGGCGTGGCGCTGGCGCTGTGCATCCCGATGGGCAAGCCCGAGGAGGAAGCACGCTCGCCGCTGCTGTTTCTTGAAGAAAAAATGCATTACTGGGTGGCGTTCGCCGTGGTGCCGATCTTCGGCTTTGCCAATGCGGGTGTATCGCTTTCCGGCATCACCCTGGCAAACCTGATCGACCCGGTGCCTATGGGTGTCGCATTGGGCCTGTTCGTCGGCAAGCAGATCGGAGTGTTCCTTGCCGCAGTGCTGGCGATTCGTGCCGGGCTGGCGACATTGCCGGAAGGCAGCAATTGGGTGCAGTTGTACGGCGTCGCTATTCTGTGCGGCATCGGCTTTACCATGAGCCTGTTCATCGGCAACCTGGCATTTCCTGGTTCGCAGCACCTGATCGATGAAGTAAAAGTCGGCGTGCTGATCGGCTCGGGCCTCGCGGCAATTGCCGGTATTTTGCTGCTGCGCAGCCGTTTCAGCCGGCACTGAAAAAATATTTTCAAATCACTGCATCCAGATGGGTTTCTCGCGGGTAGTACATTCAGCAGCCACTTCGAGTTGCTGAGCGCGGTTAAACAATCTGGAGATTTCTGCATGAACGCAAAACGCTTGCTCTGCCTTGCTGGTAGCACCCTGGCTTTCACTTGCCTGTCATCCATTGCCATGGCTCAGACTGACCTGCCCGAAAGCGTCAGGGTACCGGCCGGCAACAAAGTCAGCATGACCACCACCGGGGTCGGCGAGATCACTTACGAGTGCCGCGCCAAAGCCAACATGCCCAACGAGATGGAGTGGGCATTCGTCGGTCCCAAGGCCGTGCTCAATGACAAGAGCGGCAAACAGGTCGGCACCTACTACGGCCCACCGGCCACCTGGGGGAGGCCAAAGACGGCTCGAAACTGACCGGTACTCAGGTTGCTGTGGCCCCGTCGAGCGCAGGCAACCTGCCGTACCAACTGGTCAAGGCCAACCCGGCTGAAGGCAAGGGCGCAATGACGGGCGTCACTTACATTCAGCGCGTGGCCTTGAAAGGCGGCGTAGCCCCGGCCAAAGCCTGTGCAGAGAGCAACAAGGGCGCGAAGGAAGTGGTCAAGTATCAGGCCGATTACCTGTTCTGGACCGCCAGCTGATCAATGCGCTTAATCAGGTGACCGTGCAACAGTAGGCTATGCTGCTGCACGGGAGCCTCGTGATGTCAGCGAGGCAGTAGTCTTCCTTCGATGGCGGATCATCTTGTCCTCGCACGAATCTCTCTTTGATTACGAAGCAACGTTGCAGGCCTGCGCTCGCGGTGACAAGCAGGCCTTGCAGCGTCTTTATCAACAGGAAAGCGCGCGGCTGCTCGGCGTCGCTCAGCGGCTGGTGCGTGACCGGGCGCTGGCTGAAGACATCGTGCATGACGCATTCCTGAAAATCTGGAGCCACGCGGCCAGCTTCGACGCGGCGCGCGGTTCGGCGCGTGGCTGGATATTCAGCGTGACCCGGCATCTTGCGCTGAACACGCTGCGCAACACGGCGCGCGAGGTACGTGTCGAGGATGACGGCAGCGACGATCATCACGAACAGGCAACCCTGGAAGGCTGGCAGGAAACCGGGGATGCTTTCGATTGGCGGGTCAATCCAGGACGGATGACTTCATGCATGGAGCAACTCGAGCCGGTACGCCGAAACTGTATCTTTCACGCTTACGTAGACGGCTATTCGCATCAGGAAATCGCGCAGAAGATCGGCGCGCCATTGGGTACGGTCAAAGCCTGGATCAAGCGCAGCCTGACGGCTTTGCGGGAGTGCATGGGATGAACCGGCCTTTAGACGACAACATTCATGACCTGGCGGGCGAGTATGTGCTCGGCACCCTGTCGGCACAGGAAAGGCTCGACGTACAACGTCGCCTGCCCCACGAGCCTGATCTGCAGGCGGCCATCGATGCCTGGGAACAGCGCCTGCTGCCCCTGACAGAGTTGGCCGAACCGGTTACGCCATCGCCCGGCCTGTGGGATCGCATCGAACGTAACTTGCTGGAACTGGCAGCACCCGCCAAAGCGCTGCACAGACAGCGAGTGCGCTGGTGGGACAACCTGTCGGTCTGGCGGGGGCTGGCGGGTGCCGGATTAGCGGCGTCGCTGGTGCTGGGCATGACGTTGCTGACCCGCGCGCCGGCGCAACCGTCCTACCTCGTGGTATTGGTCGGGCCGCAGGACAAGGCTCCCGGCTGGGTTGTGCAAGCCAGCAACTCGCAGGAAATCCAGCTTATTCCGCTTGGCGTGTTCGAGGTTCCGAACGACAAGGCGCTGGAGTTCTGGACCAAGGGTGACGACTGGCAAGGCCCGGTCTCACTCGGGCTGGTCAAGCCGGGTCAGAGCCTGCATGTTCCGCTGGACAAACTGCCGCCTCTGCAACCCAATCAGCTGTTCGAACTGACCCTGGAGAAATCCACCGGTTCGCCAATAGGCAAGCCTACCGGGCCGATCCAGTTCATCGGCCGGGCAGTGAAGGTGATCTGATAACGGAGCGATCTCACTTCTTGCTGCAATCATCCTGTTGCAGCAAATTGGCCTGGGTCAGGTTGCAGCCCGCCGGTACGCTGCGGGTCAGCCAGACATTGCCGCCGATGGTCGAGCCCTTACCGATGGTGATGCGCCCCAGAATGGTCGCACCCGCGTAGATCACCACGTCGTCTTCAACGATTGGGTGCCGTGCATGGCCTTTCTGCAACTGGCCGTCCTCGTCCGACGGGAAGCGCTTGGCGCCCAGGGTCACGGCCTGATAGATCCGCACCCGCTCGCCGATGATCGCGGTTTCGCCAATTACCACGCCTGTTCCATGGTCGATAAAGAAGCTCGGGCCGATCTGCGCGCCCGGATGAATGTCGATACCGGTCGCCGAATGGGCAATCTCCGAGCTGATGCGCGCCAGCAATGGCAAACCGGCGCGATACAAATGGTGCGCCAGACGATGGTGGATCACCGCCAGAATGCCGGGGTAGCACAGCAGCACTTCATCGACGCTGCGTGCGGCCGGGTCGCCGTGGTAGGCGGCCAGCACGTCAGTGTCCAGTAACAGACGAATACCCGGCAGGGCCATGGCGAAACCCTGAATCAGCTCGAGCGCTCGCGCATCGATGCTCTTCAGGTCACCGCCCTGCTGATGGGCGACGTAGCGCAGCTCCAGGCGGGCCTGGGCCAGCAGCGCATTGAGTGCCACATCCAGCGTATGCCCCACGTAAAAATCTTCGCTTTCTTCACGCAGGTCCACCGGGCCAAGCCGCATCGGGAACAACGCCCCGCTCAGCGCTTCAAGAATTTCGCCCATGGCTGCACGCGAAGGCAGTTCGCGCCCGCCGTGCTCGCCGCTTACCCGATGGTTGCGCGCCCGCCAGTCTTCACGCGCGCCGCGCAACTGGCTGACGATCCGCTGCAACTGCCAGTGGCTGGAACTGCCGTCGGCGGATGCTTCTGGAATATCGCTCACGCTTGACTCTCCTTGATGTGAAGGGTGGCGACCGACAGTGCTGGCCGCTGCTGTTGCCACTCTACGGCAAACATTCAGACGAAAAAAACAACAATTTCTGTAGGAATACGCCAACAGAGCAGTGAGCACAGATAAGTTGCCGTGCGGGAAACGTCTGCCTATAGTCCGGTGACTCTCTACACGGCTTACCGACCACCATGATCAAAAATCAGCTTGCCCGTTTCAATCGCCTGGACTTGATCAGCGCGCCGACGGCTCTGGAAAAGCTTGAGCGCCTGTCGATCTGGGCAGATCGCGATATCTACATCAAGCGTGATGACACCACCACCCTGGCGCTGGGCGGCAACAAGGTTCGCAAACTTGAATACCTCGCCGCAGACGCGCTGGCCCAGGGTGCCGACACGCTGATCACTGCGGGCGCTATCCAGTCCAACCATGTTCGCCAGACTGCTGCCCTGGCGGCGCGCCTGGGCCTTGGCTGCGTGGCGCTGCTGGAAAACCCCATCGGCACTGAAGACCCGAGTTACCTGAAAAACGGCAATCGCCTGCTGCTGGAGCTGCTCGATGCCAAGGTCGAGCTGGTTGAAAACCTCGACAACGCCGACGAACAACTGCACGCGCTGGCTGCGCGTCTGCGCTCAAGCGGCAAGAAGCCTTATCTGGTACCCATCGGTGGCTCAAGCCCGGTCGGTGCGCTGGGTTATGTTCGCGCCGGGCTGGAACTGGCTGAGCAGATCAAGCAGACCGGCATCGACTTTGCGGCGGTTGTTCTGGCCTCCGGCAGCGCGGGCACCCACAGCGGCCTGGCGTTGGCACTGGCTCACGAGTTGCCGCAATTGCCGATTATCGGCGTGACCGTTTCGCGCAGTGAAGAAGCACAACTGCCCAAAGTGCAGGGCTTGGCCGAGCGTACGGCAGAATTACTGGATATCACCCTGCCGGAGCACTTCAAGGTTGAACTGTGGGACGAATATTTCGCTCCGCGTTATGGAGAACCGAACGCCGGTACGCTGGCAGCGATCAAGCTGGTGGCCAGCCATGAAGGGCTGTTGCTGGACCCAGTTTATACCGGCAAGGCAATGTCCGGCTTGCTGGATGGCATTGGCCGTCAACGCTTCAACGACGGCCCGCTGATCTTTCTGCACACTGGCGGTGCTCCGGCGCTGTTTGCCTACCCGGATGCGTTTGATCAGTAACTTTTCAGCCTGTGCAGCGTTTATGCCTTTTGGAAGGGAAAATAACTTTTTTTGTTATTTTTCCTCATAAGCAGATGGCTATATAGTCGCGCCCGGCAGACAACAACACTGACGGAACACCTGACGTAACTGCCTGAAAAAAGCTGAATAATCAGCACGAAGTTGCTTGAGTCGGGTCAGAAAAAGGCCAGACACTTCCATACCAACAAGGGGCTCGCATGAACATTTCCGCTATTCGTCGCACGTTTCTTTTCTCGGCACTGAGCTTGATGCTCGGTACCGGTATCGCCGGGCAAGCCATGGCTGGCGAGCAACTGCAGAAAATCAAGGATAGCGGCACGCTTAATGTGGGCCTTGAAGGCACTTACCCGCCGTTCAGCTTCGTCGATGAAAACGGCAAGCTCACCGGCTTCGAAGTCGAGTTTTCCGAAGCGCTGGCCAAGGAACTGGGTGTGAAAGCCAAGATCCAGCCATCGAAATGGGACGGCATTCTGGCCGCTCTGGATTCCAAGCGTCTGGATGTGGTGATCAATCAGGTGACCATCTCCGAGGAGCGCAAGAAGAAGTACGATTTCTCTGAGCCCTACACCGTGTCCGGCATTCAGGCGCTGGTTCTGAAGAAGAACGCAGACACCATCAAGACAGCCAAGGACCTGACCGGCAAGAAGGTTGGCGTGGGGCTGGGCACCAACTACGAACAATGGTTGAAGGAAAACGTCCCGGGCGCAATCGTCAAAACCTATGACGATGACCCGAGCAAAATCCAGGACCTGAGTGTAGGCCGTATCGACGCGATTCTCGTTGACCGTCTGGCAGCTCTGGAAATGGCTACCAAGACCAAAAACAAACTTGTATCCGCAGGTGACGCGTTTTCACGTCAGGAGTCCGGCATTGCCCTGCGCAAAGGCGAACCCGAGTTGCAGGCAGCTATCGACAAGGCGATCGACAAACTGCGCGCCGACGGCACCCTGGAAAAACTGTCGAAGAAATACTTCAACGCTGACGTCACCAAATGATCGAAGAGAGCCTTCAGCTCGCGCTGGACTCCGCGCCCTTTCTGCTCAAGGGCGCGTATTACACCGTCTTCCTCAGCCTGGGCGGGATGTTTTTCGGGTTGCTGCTGGGCTTCGGCCTGGCATTGATGCGCCTGTCGCGCCTCAAACTGGTGAACTGGATTGCACGCATCTACGTGTCGTTCTTTCGCGGTACGCCCTTGCTGGTTCAGCTGTTCGTGATTTATTACGGCCTGCCGGAACTGGGTATCCAGCTTGAACCCCTGAGCGCGGCACTGATCGGCTTTTCGTTGAACATGGCCGCTTATGCTTGTGAAATTCTGCGTGCGGCCATCAGCTCCGTGGAACGCGGTCAGTGGGAGGCTGCCGCAAGCATCGGCATGACCCGCTGGCAGACCATGCGCCGGGCCATACTGCCGCAAGCAGCACGCACGGCCTTGCCGCCGCTGGGCAACAGCTTCATTTCGCTGGTCAAGGACACCGCGCTGGCCGCCACCATTCAGGTGCCGGAGCTGTTCCGCCAGGCGCAGTTGATCACCGCACGCACCTTTGAAATTTTCACCATGTACCTGGCCGTCGCACTGATCTACTGGATCCTTGCCACGGCGCTCTCGCACCTGCAAAACAAGCTGGAAGCCAGGGTCAACCGGCATGATCTGGAGACCTGACGCATGATAGTCGTTGAAAAACTCACCAAGAAATTCAAGGGCAATCAGGTGCTCAAGGGCATCGATCTGCGTATCGAAGCCGGGGAAGTCGTCGCCATCATCGGTCCCAGTGGCTCGGGCAAGACCACCCTGCTGCGCTGCCTGAACCTGCTGGAGACACCAGATAGCGGCAGGATCAAGGTGGGCGACATCGAGATCGATGGAACACGTTCCATGAACCAGCAACAGGGGTTGGTTCGCCAGTTGCGCCAGCAGGTAGGGTTCGTGTTTCAGAACTTCAATCTGTTTCCGCATCGCACAGCGCTGGAAAACGTCATTGAAGGCCCGGTAGTGGTCAAGAAGGTCGCGCGGGAAGCCGCCGAGGCGCTGGGCAGGAAACTGCTCGCCAAGGTCGGTCTGACCGGCAAGGAAGACGCCTACCCGCGTCGTCTCTCGGGCGGGCAGCAGCAGCGCGTGGCGATTGCACGGGCGCTGGCGATGGAGCCGCAAGTGATTCTGTTCGACGAGCCAACCTCGGCACTGGACCCGGAACTGGTTGGCGAGGTGCTGACCACTATTCGCGCCCTGGCCGAAGAAAAGCGCACGATGGTGATCGTCACCCACGAGATGAGCTTTGCACGGGAGGTCGCCAACCGGGTGATCTTCATCGACAAGGGGGTGATCGTGGAGCAAGGCGAAGCCAAAGCACTGTTCGCCGACCCCAAGGAAGAGCGCACACGGCAGTTTCTTGAGCGCACTCGTCACTGATCATGCCGGTAGGTCCCCAAAAAAGCAGCGTCCATCAACGGCGCTGCTTTTTTCTTACATTTCAGAAGGCGTTAATCGTTCAAGATCCTTGCTCAATTCCCGCGTAATTTTCCGAAAAATCATCGAAATAATAAAATCGGCCTACGTCAGCTCTCATACCTGATTCGTAGTCGGCTGGCCTGAGACACACGCCCCTTGCCGAACATCCTCTTCTGAGCCCTCCTCCGTCGGTTACTGCCTGTTGCTATTGGTACTTTGTGGTAGGACGGTTGTTTATCGCGAAGTAAACAGTTCCAAATAAACCGTGTAGGAAGTCTCCGGTTTTCAAGTAAAACACTAGGAGGGTGTAGACAA
>NZ_LJQT01000304.1:0-12577 GCF_001400515.1 Pseudomonas meliae
TTTTGCAGCGCCTCCCTAGCAGGGATTTCAGTTCGTCTTCCAAATCGCCGAGGTCTAACAACGTGGCACCTGGCAACGCATCGACCAACAGATCAAGATCACTGCCATCTAGGTCGGTACCGCGAAGTACCGAACCAAAGATTCGTGGATTAGTCACGCGAAAACGGCTCACCGTCTCACGAACGGCACTTCGCTTGAGGTAAGGGCGAGTGAAGGGCGCATAGAAGGTTTTCCTTATCGAAACTCATCGAAAGGGTATGAGGTTGAGAATCACGTTTCAAGAACTATTTTTGAGAACCATTGACCCTTGATTTTACGTGTACGACTTACTTCCAGACTTCGTCTCTCGAAAACCCTCGTTTTCGAGATTTCAAGCGACGAGAGCAAGCCGCCTGTCCATATCGAGCTCGATCCGTCCATACGGGTTCACGTGGTGATAGATCAATGGCGATAGCGCACGCCAGTCGTCCGTCGTCATACGCGCGTGCCAGGCCCTTTCTGCCAGTACCTCCTGGATAAGTAATGTATTTACGTAAACTAAGCTGGCTTGCAACAAGTGAAGCGACAAAACGGCCAGCTCCTGATCTTCCACACGGTTTGTCGTAAATTCACCCTGGTCGCCATAAAAGATGAAGTTGTTAGCACTGTTCCAGTTCTCCACCACGTTCAGGCCCTCGTGGATCTCGCGACGCAGAGCTTCATCATGCAGGTAGCGACACAAGAAGATCGTCTTGATCGCTTTGCCGAGTTCGGCCAGGGCCAGGTAAGTTGGGTGCGTAACAGCGGTACGGGTGAAGCGGCGCAGAATCGCTTCCGGTTCGGCGGTAGCGATCCGCAGTGCGGTGGTGTACTTGATCAGCTCATCGTACTGCTGACGGATCAATTCCCAGTCGATCGCGCGCGTCAGCACCGGCTCCAGGTTGGCGTAACGCACGGTATCCTCCGTTGCCGGCAAGTACAACTTTTGCCTGGCAATCGCCCTCAGGCGAGGCAAAAGGTCAAACCCCAGGATGTAGCTGAAAGCAAACGCCACTTCGCTCTGACCGTGGCTGTCCACATACTGGCGCTCAACTTCCATATCGGTGCAATGGCGCAATACACCCTCCATCATTGCCGCGACCTCGGACGATGAGCAGCGGCGCAACTGCGAGTAGATGCAGGTCGAGTTCTTCTCGACATGCCAGTAAATCATGATGCCGCGCCCGCCGTACCGTGCGTGCCATTCAGTCATCAGGTTCTGGTCGTACGCGCCGAACTGTTTGGAGTCGGAGGCGCATGCGGTGGTGACTTCGCCCCAGATAGACGACTGGCGAATGCGGAAGGTGCCGTTGACGATTTCGGCGATGGCAGCACGCAGGGCCTCTTTGCTTACAAAGCGGCGCTTGACGTAACGCAACTCCTCGAAGGTCACACTCGGCTGCTGACTGGCCACACGTTTGAGACCAACATTGGTCCCTAGCCCGAACAAGCAAAGTAACAACCTGCGTTGCAACACAGTCGGATCAAGCGCTTCACGGCTAGCAGCTGTGCGGAACATAGAGGTGAACTCAAGCCGCAGGTCGACCTCCTTGATGATGTCGATCAACTCAACGTCAGACCAACGCTTACCAATTTCACGCTTCAGTGCTGCCGTATTAGGCGGCTCCGCCTGTCTTTCCAGCGGAGACAGGTGAATTCGGTTCTTGCCTTGCTGTCGCAACTTCACCTTTGGATTGCTCGGCAGGCCGTCATTGAGCGTGGCGAGCCATTTGTGCATTGACGCTTGTACGCGGTCAATGAATACCTGTGCGTCCTTGGGGGCTTGCAACATCTCGTAGAAGCTATCGCGCTTTTCAGCAAAGTCTGCTGGCAGATCTTGTTCCGGATCGCGATACCGATCAGCGCCGACTACCCAGATTTCTTTGGTGCGTAAACGCTTGCGCAGGGCCTGCAGCACGCAAACTTCATAATTGATACGGTTAACCCGCTCGTCACCGTTGCTGGTTTTCTCAAGTATGATGTCACGCCATTTCTTCGGAATTACGCCATCTGTGGGCACTTCGCAAGCGTCGTAGAATTGGCGACGGCTATCACGATTAGCCTGCAGGACGGCCAATGCTTCGATGACCGGGCGGTGCGTCACGTTATTGGAATGAAAATCAAGTGTGTCCAGCACCGGACTCAGCATGCGTCGGTAGTGAGTGCCGTACGAGGTGCGCATGGTTTCCTGTACTTCAAGCTCGAAGTCAAAACCCATTGCCTTGAACTCGGCGACGATCTCCTGCAACCTCTTCTGGGCAACCACTGGGTAGATCACTTCTTTAACAAGGCCTTCTGGCTGGCCCACTGAAGCCTCGGCCAGTTGAAATAGCAACTTGGCCTTGCTGCGAACCTTCTTGAAGGCCGCAAATTGTTTTTTGTCGATCTTCTTCTCTGCGCGTGTACCCAGGTTGTGGATGAGTTGCAACAACAGGTCAATCAACGAATCGATTAGTTGCTGTCGGCGCCGCCAGCAGAACATCGCGACCATGCTGTAGCGGACTGCGGGAGGGTGACGGCGTAGCTCACGGATCGATTCTGAGGCGCAACGCCGACACAGTTGATCGATCAGCTTAGTGGACACCCCAGCGAAATGTTGGGCTGACAGACCTACGCCATCGATGCACTTCACTTTGGAAATACCGGATAGCAAGCTGTCCAGGCTCGGCCTGCCTAAATCGGTCTTGAGGTGGGTGAAAGTCACTGCCTCAGGCTTTTCGGACTCACCAATACGCTGATTGTCTGACTCAGGGTCATCGCCCTCCAGCAGTCGGTCAATGGCAGCCTGGCTGTCTGCGGAGAGACGGGCAAGGATTACCTCCTGCTGGCGGGTTTCGTACCCATAAACAGTGGAACGAACCACACGTTCAAGCTCCCCCAGTGCCGGAGGCTCTAATCTCTGGGCACCAAACCACTCCAGAGCAACATCAAGGCCGTGGCGCGCTTGTGGATCGAAAGGTAGTACATCGCTGGTCAGCCACTCACGTAGCCGCGCAAGATCTTTGCCAGTTGGGAGCTGATACCCAAGAAAATGCCGAATAGCCTTACGATGCCGTTGGCCTTGGCGACTGTCGAACACATACATCGACAGTGTTGATTCATCAACGCCTACTTGTTTTGCCAGCCCAGTGATGACGGGAGAGGCAATTTCATCCAGTTGCTCGGGGTAGCGACCATAGACCTGGCGGAATTTGAACTGTAGAGCAAAACCGAGCCGACTTTTGTCGAATCTACCTGGCAGCAGTGAAATTTCGTCAGGCTGCAGCAACCACAAATCTTCGACGTCAGCTTCGCTCCACGTTTGCGTCATGACCTGAGCTCATCAAGTTGGCATGGCTCAGCAGAATACTACGCGATGTCCCACGCTTGCGGCTCACTCGACGAAATGTGTGTTCGGTTTTTTTCAGGTACCCAGCCCAAGTGTCGCAAATCTCAGCTTCGCTCCCATTGGGCCTTGACCGGCTGCGTGACCTCGGCAGCAATGATATTCAACCCTTCGTTGCGCACGATCACGCTGGCCAGGCCCTGGGCGTCGGTTTCGGCGCTGACGACATCCGGTGCGCTGCGGTAATCGCCGATCAGTTTGATACCGGCAGCGGGTTTACCGTCGATCAGTACGCGTACCGGTAAGGGTTTGCCAACCCCGACCTTCAATGGATCAGCCTGTGGCACGATCACAAAATTCAGTTTGCTGAACGAGGGCAGGTGCGCGTCTTCTGCGTAGATTGCCACGCTGTATTTGAAGGTATGAATCGAGTCGGTGCCATTGGGCACTTTGCTACGGCCTTCGTTGATCCACTTTTTCTCGGCGTTGCGTGTCCACATGCCGTTGTCCAGCGCCACCGTCATCACGGCGGGCGGCTTGAGCGGCACCAGTCGCGCGTGATCCTCAAGGCGTTGTACCGTCACCGGGATCATTTTGCCCTGCTGGTCATACGCCCATGCGCCGCTGACTTTTTGCGGTTTGAACGCGTTGTCTTCCGCGCCATGACCGTAGACCACCTCGATATTGCCGCGCCGCTGTTCGGTCCACAGGCCGTGTGCGTTCACTTGACTGGCGAACAATGCGCCGAGCAGGCCCAGGGCCACGAAAGGTTTTGTTGACAGCATGGTGCATCCTTATTGTTGTGAAGCGAGGGTTACAGGAGTCAAAGGCCGAGTGTCAGGCTGACCGTAAAGTTACGCGGTTCGCCGGGCGCGACCCAGTAATTGCTGTAGGAGCGCTCGTAGTATTTTTCATCGAAAATGTTGTTGAGGTTCAAGCCCACTGTCACGTTCTCGCTGGCTTTATAGTGAGCCAGCAGGTCGACGGTCTGGTAGGCCGGCAGCTCGAAGTCGGTGCCGGACTGGCCGGAACGATCGCCGACGTAGGTATATGCCGCGCCCACGTCCGAACCGCGCAATACGCCTTCCTGAAATTCATAGACGCTCAACAGGCTGCCACTGTGTTTGGCGACCCCGAGGATGCGACTGCCTGCCGGGATAGTCCGGTCGCCCTTGGTGACTTCGGCATCAATGTAGGCGAATGCTCCGATGATCCGCACCGCGTCAGTGATTTGTCCGGTGAATTGCATGTCGAAACCCTGGCTGCGGGCCTTGCCCACGGCGCGATTTGTGTCGGTGCCCGGGTCCAGGGCCAGAACGTTTTCCTTTTCTATGTGGAAGGCGGCGAGGGTGGTACTCAGGCGGTTGTCGAACAGTTCGCTCTTGATCCCGGCCTCATAACCGATGCCTTCTTTCGGGTCGAAGGTTTTGCCGGCGGCGTCCAGGCCATTGTTTGGCTTGAACGAGGTGGACGCGTTGGCGAACAGCCCAACCTGCGGTGTGAGCTGATAAAGCAGCCCGGCGCGCTGGGTGAAAGCGTCGTGACGCTGACCGGAGGTGGCATTGGTGGTGAAGTCATCGACCTGCTGATCGAAGTGCTCGTAGCGCGCGCCGATCATCCCGCGCAGCTTGTCGGTAAAGACAATCTGGTCCTGCAGGTTCAGCGCACGGCTTTCAATGTGCTCGTAGAAATCAGTGCCAGAACGCGCGCCATTGGGTTTCGGCTGGCCGTACACCGGGTTATAGATGTCGATGGCGTATGGGCTGCCTGCAATGGTAGTTACCCGCTCGTTCTTACGGTAATTCTCGTATTCGGTGCCGATCAGCACTTCGTGCTCCAGACCGACCGCGTCGAAATGGCCGCGCAATTCCAGTTGGGTGATGCTGTCGTGCCAGTTGTTGTCGCGTTCGCGGTAACGACGGTTGACGGTACGACCGTCGGCATTCAGGGGGCGTGCCTCGCTGGCAAAACCTGACATTTCGCCTTGCTTGTAGTGGCTGGCCAGACGCAGCGACCACACATCACTGAGTTGATGGTCGAGGGCAAACTGAACCATGTTGTTGTCGTTATCGATGTCGTCGTCCGGTTCGCCGAGGAAGGTCGAGCGGGACACGCCACTCCATTTATTGTTGGGGGCGACCACACCCCGGTCGAAAGTCGATGTCTGCCGCACGAATTCGGTTTCCACCAACAGACTGGTGTCGGGGTTCAACTGCCAACTGAATGAGGGGGCGACGAAGACCCGCTTGCTTTCGACATGGTCACGAAAGCTGTTGTTGTCTTCGACGGCCAGATTGACACGAGACAGCAGCCTGCCTTCCTCATCCAGCGGTGTGTTGACATCCAGTGCGGTGCGATAGCGATCCCAGCTACCCGCACTGGTTTGCAGGGTGGTGAATGCTTCAAGCTGGGGTTTTTTAGTGACAATGTTGACCGTCCCGCCAGGGTCGCCACGGCCATACAGACTGGCAGCGGGGCCTTTGAGCACTTCGATACGCTCGATGTTGGCGGCATCCGGCGTGGCAGGGTAGCCGCGGTTGGCGCTGAAGCCGTCCTTGTAGAATTCGGAGGTGGTGAAGCCGCGGATGCTGTATTCGTAGAGCGTCAGGCCTCCGAAGTTGTTTTGCTTCGACACGCCCCCGGCAAACTCAAGCGCGCGCTCGACACTGTTACTGCCCAGGTCCTTGAGCACCGAAGCGGGCACTACGCTGATCGACTGCGGAATGTCCTGGATGGCGGTATCGGTTTTGGTGGCGGTGGCCGAACGGGTAGCGCGATAGCCCTGAACCGGGCTGGTGGCTGTCTCGTACTGATAGTCGGAGGTTACGTTGACGCTTTCAGTTCAATGGTTTGCGGATGTTCCTCCGCATAGCCGGTATTGCCAAAAACCCCGATTGCCAAGCCTGCCAGAGACGCGATTCTACGAGACGACATGTGAGACTTCCTGGTGATAATAGATACAATATAACATCTCCTTTGAGAATTATTTCTGTTTGTTTTTGGCGGGATGTGACAGTTGTACCCATCAGCAGGAGCCTGACGCGTGAAGGTAGGGTTTGAGATATGGGGAAGATTCGGTCATTGAAACCGAGTCCATTTCCATGGACGGAAATGGACTCGAGGAAGGTTTATTCAGCGCACATGTAGCGTTCTATCTGCTCAGGCGAGCAACTCTGTCCCCAGTTGAAACGCCACCCACAAGGCCAGTCCGGTCGCAAAGGTCAGCGCAATGTTCTCGAACCAGTTGTTGCGATATTCCTTGCTCAGCAGCGACTTCTGATTGGACATGATCAGCAGCCCCAGCGAGATGACCGGTAGCCCCACGATGTTCAGTGCGTTGACGCCCAGCGTCAGGGTCACGAAGTCCGGCATGCCGGGCAGCGACCAGATCAGCGGGGTGACCAGAATGAACAGCATGAACCATTTGTGCATCGGGTCGTTGTGGAACACTTTGCCGTAGCGTTCGCGACGCTTCGGGCGAATGTGCTGGAAGGCATCGGTGATCAGCATTGGGAAGGCGGTGGTTTTGCCGGAAATACTGGCAAACAGCGTGGCGAACACACCGATGAAGAAGATGTACCAGCCCAGCGGGCCGAAGAATATCTCCAGCGCCTTGCCCAGATCAGCCAGAGTGTTCACCTGAATACCGTTGGGTCGCAAAATTTCGACGCCCACCACCCAGATGGCCAGGTTGATGATAATGCCGACGATCACGGCGAACAGCAGATCGTTGCGCTGAATACGTTTGTGCTCGGGGCCGGTCCAGCCTTTTTCACGCATCACGTAAGGGTGGACGAAGTTGGCGATGGAGCCGGCTACGGCACCGATCACCGAGACCGCCACCAGCAGCGCCCCATGCACGCCTTCATCGGGTGGAATGCTGAAACCGATAGTGCCCTTGATGATGCCGCTGACATCCGGACCGGACATGATCGCCAGGGTAAGAAACGCCAGTGTCATGATTGCCAGCAATACCTTCATGACGCCTTCGATCATCGTGTAGATATTGCGTCCCACCAGCAGCCATACGGCGATCACCACCGCAACCGAGCAGAGCAACGGCTGATTGATGTGCAGCAGCATGGCAAGCGCTTCACCGGCACCCTTGATCATGTAGGCGTTGATCAGATGGCCCATCAACAACGCGTAGCCCAGCATGAACCAGGCAAACAGCGGATGCAGTTGCGCATAGCCCTGCAGAATGGTCATGCCCTGGTTATTGCAGAGCTGGAAGCGGGCAATGATGTTGACGATCAGGAACCTGAGCAACAGCGAAATCGCCAGCACCCACATCATGGCGTAGCCATAACTGGCACCTGCCACCGACGATGTGATCAGATCACCCGCGCCCAGCCAGGACAGCACCGCGATGATGCCGGGGCCCAACAGTTTGGCGAGTTTTTTGAGACGAGGTTCGCTGGCGGGTGTAGCTGTTTCTTTGAGAGACGGGGTATGAGGCATGCGTTGAATCTCCGTTTTTATTGTAATGAGATGTCATTCACTGCCAGCTAAGATAGGACGTCGTACAACATTGGTCGTGGTTGAAAATGTAACCAGGTGTGAACCGGGCATCGCGTGTTAGATAATGTCCGACTTGTCACCATTGTGTTCTCAGGAGAGTCCATGAAGTTTCCGATACTCGCTGTTGCTCAGTTCTGCTCTGCAAGGGGCGATATCGAACAGAACCTCGCCGGACACCTCGCGTTCATGCAGCGCGCCGCTGATCTTGGGGCCAGTTACCTGCTGTTTCCCGAGCTCTCATTGACAGGCTACGAACCCGATCTGGCCCGAGCGCTGGCGTTGCATGCGGACGACGCCCGTCTTGAGCCGATTAAGGCGTTGGCCATGAAGCTGCGCCTGGTGACCACCATTGGCGTACCGCTCAAAGAAGCAAATGACAGCATCCTGATTGGTGCGCTGACCTTCACCGCAGACGGCGACGTCATTACCTATGCCAAGCAATACCTGCATCCCGGTGAGGACAAGGTGTTCAGTGAGGGAAACAAAGACTGCTATCTGTCCATTGATCAGCATCGGATCGGCCTGTGCGTGTGTGCCGACTTCACGCAGCCTGAGCATGTGCAGCGTATGGCAGCAGGTGGCGCTTGGGTGTATGCAGCGAGCGTACTGATTTCGCCGGGTGGCTATGCACAGGATGCAGAGCTGCTCGCGGGGCATGCCCGACGTCATAACCTGCCGGTGCTGGTGGCCAATCACGGTGCACCGACTGGCGGCTGGGAGTCAGCAGGCCGCAGCTGCCTATGGGACGGGGCAGGGCGCTGGATAGGCGGGATGCAGGGCGCAGGAAACGGGCTGGTCATCGTGACCTGCCAGCGCGAAGGCTGGCAGGTTCGGGTGGCGTAAACAGATTTAAGTGCTCACCGCGTGGTCTGGTTTGAGGTCAGGTTCATTATTCGAACGTGAAAGTGTCTCCGGTACGGCCACCAGCAACAGACAAAACGCCGCCGCCGCCACACCCGCGAGGGTCAGGAACGCAGCGCTGTAGCCTGCTGCATGTACCACGAATCCGGCCAGGCCGTTGCTCAGCGCCGCGCCCAGTCCGAACAGAGTGGACAGTGCCCCGAGGCTTACATTGAAACGTCCGCTGCCTTGAGTGAGGTCCTTGACCATCAATGGAAACAGCGCGCCGAACAGGCCGGCACCAATGCCGTCGAGCATCTGCACCGCCACCAGCCAGTAGGGGTCGTCTGACAGGGTATAAAGCACACCACGAATCGGCAGAATCAGAAAGCCTGCCAGCAGCAGCGGCTTGCGACCCCAGTCATCCGCTTTCATACCCACCAGCAGCGCCGCAGGTACCATGACCAGTTGGGCTGCAACGATGCACGCCGAAGTCAGCGGCGTCGCCATCTGCATATTGATTTGCGAAAGCTTCTGACTGACCAGTGGCAACATGGCTGCGTTGGCCAGATGGAACAGTGCGCAACAGATACCGAAAAGCAGCAGCGGCTTGTTGCTCAGTAACGTAGCAAGTCCGGAAGGCTGAGCTCCATGAGCGTTGTGGTTCGCATCAAAACCCCGGGCGACGTCGTGATTGATGGCATCCGCAGAAACGAAGCTGATCGCGATAACACTCGCCAGGGCCATCGCTGCCATCAGATAGAACACCGCAATAGGCCCGAAGAGGTAGGCAAAGCCGCCCGCTAACAGGGCTGCGCAGGCATTACCGGCATGGTTGAATGTTTCATTGCGTCCGGTACGACGCGTAAAGGCTTTCGGCCCGGTTATGCCCAGAGAGATGGCCGCGATGGCCGGTGCGAACACCGAGGACGCGATGCTGCTCAGCGCCTGGGTCAGGGCGACGACCGAGAAGGACGAAGTGAAAGGCAGAATCAGGCAACTCAGGGTCACCAGCAGTGCCGCCACGCCAATCATGGCGCGCTTGTAAGGCGTACGGTCGATAAGCGCGCCAGCAGGGGTTTGGGTCAGCAGCCCGGCAATACCTGCGATGGTCATCACCACGCCTATGCTGGCCGGGTCCCATTTATGCACGGCCAGTAGATAGATCGCCAGGTAAGGCCCAAGGCCGTCACGCACATCGGCGAGGAAGAAATTCAGGCTATCCAGTGAAAGGGTGTTGCGGCGATCTGCATGACTGGCCAAGAGCGGAATTCCCGTAATTCGTCAGACTCCAGGTAGCCGAGTCACGGGTAATACTGACCGGGGCCGTTTTAAAGAAGTTTCCGCACCGAAGATGAAATTTTCGGTTTCACACGTTCTTTTTCTGCAGGCTTTTCATTCGCTGTGTGGCACGTTGCACGGCGGCCATCTTTTCCGGACGTTTCATGCGTTTCCACTTGCGGATATCGTCCTTGGTACGCCCGCAGCTCACGCACAGATCGCCGCTGAGCTGGCACACGGAAATGCACGGGTTTTCAATGTCTTTTGCCATATCAACTCCGCCTGGCGTATTTGCGCTTGATACGCTGCTGCCAGTCGCCACCGTTCTCGCGCAGGCACTGCTCTTCGCAGTCGACATGCACATGAGCCGCTGCATTCGACAGGCTAACCTGTGCATCGTCAAGTGCCTCTACCGTGAGACCGATCATCCGCTCCATCAGCCCGCGCGCCAGCGCAGTGTTCTTGTCGGCCAGCGTGTCGAACACCCATACCACCTGCAAGCTGGCAGGGAAGGCTGCGTAATCGATTTCGTGAGTCAGCCAGCAGAAGCCGGGCATTTCGGTTTTGGCTGTTTCGCAGGCGTGTGTCAGTGCGCTCACCAGACGCCGATCTGTCTGGGCCTGTTCGCGTTTGCTGGATGGCATTGGAGGCCTTGGAGTATAGAGGGAAAGATAGGCACGATACCTGATGCAGGTAGTGCTCGCAGTACTGATCAAGCACATAAGATGGGAAACGGTACCTGGCGTCGATCCCCGCCACGTAACGCGCCACAAACAGACAAATGAATGTTTATCGTTAAACACTATTTTGCGATGAGTCCCTCATGATTTTCGGACCAGGATGAGGGCGTTGGCGAACGCTGCTCATGTAGTCTGATATTCGGTAAGGTAATGCAGTTTTAGCTGGGGCTAAAGAGCGTTTCAGGCCTGAAAAGCCAGGCCGTTGAGCCGTTTTTAATTTATGGACAAGGAGCGTTACATGGCATTTGATACCTCTATGCACATCGAAGGTATTCCGGGCGAATCCTTCGATGGAGTTTTAAAAAACTGGGTTGAGCTTTCCGACGTTGATGTGAAATGAAAATAGTTCTTCGCAGTGTGCTGATTCTGGTGCTTTCTATACTGCTCACCAAAGGCTAGTCGCGTTGGGTCTGCTGGGCTGGCTACTTCAAACCGAAACAGGCCTCGATCTGTATATTTCTGCTGCAAATGCGCTGGGCATAATCGGTGGCGAGGATGGAGAGTTCATGCTTCTTGCCTTGATGGTATTCGTAGTGCTGGTGCCATCGACTTTTCTTGTAGGCGCTGCAGCTAAAGTGCTTCATACGTTCAGAGCAGAACGGCAGCCAACAGCAAATAAGCAAGCTGGCAGATAACCCTTAATATTATCTGATCGCACACGGCCATTATTCAAGCCATCCAGCGGTATCTTGTAGGATGGCGTGCGGCCGCAAGGCTGGCGCATTCCCAAAAATAAGATAATGGATGCTCATCATGGAATTTTCTCCGTCAGGCAGTAAAGCCGATCAGAGCCGTAGAGGCTTCCTGAAACAATCACTGGCTGTTTCGGCCACGGTCGCCGCCATCGGTGCATTACCGCGTCTTTCCAGCGCTCAGCCGTTGACCCAGCGCTACCCCGACCCATTGGTCAGTGTTCTGGATGACAGCTTTACCCAAATACGAATATTCAATGCCAGCGTCGAGAAGCTGGCCAGCGGCATGCGCTGGGCCGAAGGGCCGGTGTGGATTGGAGACGGTCGCTACTTGCTGGTCAGCGATATCGCCAACAATCGGATCATGCGCTGGGACGAGGTAACGGGTCAGCTGTCGGTGTACCGCGAGCATTCGAACTTTTCCAATGGCATGTGCCGCGATCGCCAGGGCAGGCTGCTGGTCTGTGAGGGGTCGAGCACCACCACCGAAGGAAGGCGGGTGACGCGTACCGAATACAACGGGCGTATTACCGTGCTGGCCGACAGTTTCGAGGGCAAGCCTTTCAATTCGCCCAACGACATCGCCTGCAAACGCGATGGGTCTATCTGGTTCACCGATCCTACCTTCCAGGCCGAAAGCAACTATGAAGGTCAAAAGGTCAAGCAGGAGCAACCCTTCGGCGTCTATCGCATAGACCCGTCGAACGGCAAGGTCTCCAGGGTTATCGATGATCTGGCAGGTCCAAATGGTTTGTGCTTCTCGCCGGACGAGAAAACCTTGTATGTGGTCGAAGGGCGCGCCAAACCCCACGGCCTCATCTGGGCGATAGCAGTCAACGAAGACGGCACGCTGGGCGAGCGGCGTAAACACATCGAAGGTCTGGACTACGCGGCCATCGACGGCATCAAATGCGACGAAAGCGGCAACTTGTGGTGCGGCTGGGGAGGTAACGGTGATCCGAAGGCGGATATGGAGAAACTCGACGGCGTGCGAGTGTTCAACCCTCAAGGCAAGGCCATCGGCCATATCAGCTTGCCGGAGCGCTGCGCCAATGTCTGCTTTGGCGGGCGAGAGGGCAATCGGCTGTTCATGGCCAGCAGCCATTCACTTTACTCGGTGTTCGTGAATACGCGAGGCGCCACGTTTGCCTGAAGGGTCA